>JACRHQ010000160.1 GCA_016217585.1 Candidatus Omnitrophota bacterium
CAAACAAACAAACAAACAAACAAACAAACAAACAAACAAACAAACAAACAAACAAACAAACAAACAAACAAACAAACAAACAAACAAACAAACCCTTCGACTCCTCACTCCGTTCGTCGCTCAGGGCAAGCAAACCTCTTCGCTGTAAACTCTTCCTTTCCAAAATCCCGCGCGCTGTTCTTCTTCTCGTAATCATCGGGGCCGGATCCACCGTCGGAGGCATGTTGAGTGAACGCTTCTTTAAGCCCAAAGAAGCCTGTGCCGCGTGCGTGGCGCTGCCGACAACCGTTACCTGTACAACAACAGTTTTAGAGAGATGCGATCCTCAAAATGGTGGTGGCTGTAACGCCACCGAAGTTCCATCAAACAATGGTTTTGTTCTGGGGTGTGCGAGTAATGCCTCGTGTAGCAAGGTAACGGTGTCTTGTTTACTAAAATGAGGCATGAACATAGGCAATAGGCGACAGTTTCCGGGGCAGGCCGCGGACAAAAATCCCCTCTGCGCTTGTTGATCTTTTCGTTGCCGATTTTATCCATGACAACAATAAAATCCATGTTATACTTATTTTTGTGGGGGGACAGAGGTTATCATGAGTAAAATTTTAGATGATAAAATTACGTTATTAAGAAATTATTTCTTGCAAAAGCCCGAGATCCTTATGGCTTTTGTCTTTGGTTCTTTCGCCCGCAAGCAGGAAACGTCCGAATCCGATTTTGATCTAGCTGTTTATTTCAAGCCCCATGGAAAAGCTCTGGAATGGGAGGAGACCGGGCATTATGAGCAGGAGGATCAGATATGGGGTGATGTGGAGAGGATAACCGGAATGCGGACAGATTTTATAGTCCTGAACCGGGCCCCTTCGACATTGGTTTTTTCGATCTTGCAGGAGGGGATCCCCGTCGTCATCAAGGACCCTGTTTATTATCTGCGTTTTTCCCTGATGATCGGATCTGCTGCCGAATACCTGAGAGAATTTGCCCGGGATTTCTGGATGATCAAGCAGCGCTCCAGGTCTCTTTCAGACGTGGACAGGGACCGCCTGATAAGGATCCTTGATTTCCTGGAAACGGAACTGGCGGATTATCCCAGGTTCAGGGATATGGATCGCGTGGCCTATGAGTCAGATGCCGCCGCAAGAAGAAATGTGGAAAGATGGGCGGAGAATATCGTTAACGCTTCTATCGACATCGCGAAAATTGTCCTGGCTTCAGAGAAAAAAAGGATTCCTCAAACCTACCGGCAGATTATGGAAGAATTATCGCTGGTCGAGCGTTTCCCGGCCGCGACCGCCGTCTCTCTGTCCCGATTTTCCAAATTGCGCAATCTCCTGGCCCATGAATATCTTGATATCCGGTTTGAGCAGATTGAAAAATTTATTCAGGGTTCGGAAATATCTTATAAGGAACTGGTCGATTTCGTCAAAGATTTCATCCGCTGAAGCAACAGGTGACAGTCACAAAAATCCCCTCTGCGGGGTTTACTTATTCAGGGTTTGAGTATAAACTGGAATAAGTATGCGCCCCGTTTCCCTCCAAAGAATCCTCATCGTCAACATCTTCGGCATCGGCGATGTGTTGTTCACCACACCTCTGGTCGGCATCCTCAAGGCGGCGTATCCCGACGCGCGGATCGGCTATCTGTGCAACCGCCGCACGGCGCCGCTTCTGGAACGCAACCCCAAGATCGACAAAATCTTCGTGTATGAACGCGACGAGCTGGAAGCCGTCCGCCGTAAATCGGTGCTCCGGTACCTGAAAGCTGTCGGGGAACTTGTCCAGGATATGAAAGCCGGGCGCTTCGACGCGAGCCTGGACGTGTCCCTGAACACTTTTATGGGATTTCTGACGCGGGCGGCCGGGATCCCGCGGCGCGTGGGGTTCGATTACAAGGGCCGCGGCCGGTTCCTCACCCGGAAGGTTCCGCTCCAAGGCTACGAAGATAAACACGTCGTCGAATATTACCTGGATCTTCTGGCCGAGTTCGGCGTCCCTGTGCCGGACAGGCACAGGGCAATGGATCTGCTTTTGACCAAAGAAGACACAGACTGGGCGGGCAAGTTTTTGCAAGAGAATCAGACCTCCGGCCGCGGCCTTGTGATCGGTCTGGTCCCCGGCGGCGGGGAAAGCTGGGGGAGAGACGCCTTGTACAAGCGCTGGCCGGCGGCGTGTTTCGCGAAATTAGCTGACAAATTGGTTGAAAATCACGCCGCGCAAATTATACTGATGGGGAGTCCGTCGGAGTCGGAATTATGTCGGGAAGCGGCCGGCGCGATGCGCCACCCCTGCCTTTCGGCGTGCGGGAAGACTTCCCTGACCCAATTCGCGGCGTTAACCAGGCGGTGTACGCTCGTTGTCACTAATGACGGCGGCCCGTTGCACGTAGCGGTCGCGGCCGGCAGCAGGACCGCTTCCATCTTTGGACCGGTGGATGAAGCCGTTTACGGCCCGTACCCCGCTGACGGACATAAAGTGATCAAGAAAAAGCTCGCTTGCCAGCCGTGTTACCGGCGCTTCCGCCGGGCAGACTGCGGCCACATCCGCTGCCTGGCTGATTTAAGCGTCGAAGAAGTGTTCAAGGAGGTTGAAGCCATTTTATGAACGTGCCATTTATTGATTTTCGGGAACAGTACCACGCGATCAAGGACAAAGTCGACGCCGGGCTCAAGAAAGTCTTTGAGGACGGCAGTTTCATTTTAGGCCCGCAGGAAAAGGCGTTCGAGGAAGAGTTCGCCCGTTACTGCGAGGCCCAATACGCCGTCGGCGTCAATTCGGGGACCGACGCCTTGTATCTCGCCTTGCTCGCGCTGGACATCGGCCCCGGCGATGAAGTCATCGTGCCGACGTTCACATTCATCGCAACCGCCCTGTGCGTCTCCTACACGGGCGCCAGGCCCGTCTTCGTGGACATTGAAGACCGGACGTACAACATCGACCCGGCGCGGTTCAAGGCGGCCGTTACCAGAAAGACCAAAGCCGTCATCCCGGTGCATATTTACGGCCAGCCGGCGAACATGGACGAGATCAACGCCATCGCCCAAAAACACAAGATCGCCGTCGTGGAGGACGCCTGCCAGGCGCACGGGGCCACTTATAACGGGAAAAAGGCCGGGTCGTTGGGCGAAGTTTCCTGTTTCAGTTTTTATCCGACCAAGAGCCTCGGCGCCTTCGGCGACGGCGGGATGGTCGTCACCAGCGATAAAAATATCTACGAGAAAATGTTCATGCTGCGCGACTACGGGCGCAAGGGCCGCTACGACCACAAAATCCAGGGATACAATTCACGGCTCGACACCGTGCAGGCGGTCGTCCTCTCGGCCAAACTGCCGCTTCTGGACGAATGGAACAGGATGCGCAACGGCGTCGCCGCTTCCTATTGCAAACTGCTTGAGAACGAGAGCGGCATCAAGGTGCCGGTCATCCAGAAAGACCGCACGCACGTCTTCCAGACGTTCGCCGTGCGCCTGTCCAACCGCGATAAAATCTGCGAGGCGATGCAGAAATCCGGGGCAGGCGTTTTGATCCATTACCCGATCCCTCTGCATTTGCAGGAAGCGTACGCGGAGTTGGGGTACAAAAAGGGTGATTTCCCCGTCGCGGAACAGCTCTGCCGGGAGATCTTGTCGCTGCCGATGTTCCCCCACATGAAAAAAGATCAGGTTGAATACGTGTGCGATACGTTGAGAGGATTGGTGGAAAAGAAGTTATGAACAAAGTCCCGCTTAGTGTCGTAGTCATCGCCAAAAATGAAGAGGCCAATATTGACTCATGCCTGGGCAGTGTCCACGGCTGGGCGGATGAGATCATCCTGGTGGACGACGAGAGCACGGACCGCACGGTGGAGGCGGCGCGGAAGTATACCGGGCGGGTCTTGCGCCGGAAGATGGAGAACGAAGGCGTCCACCGCAACTGGGCGCACGCGCAGGCGCGCAATCCCTGGGTGTTGATCCTCGACGCCGACGAGCAGGCCACCCCGGAACTGAAGCAGGAAATCGCCAGATCCTTGTCCGGCACCCCGCACAGCTGCTTTTCGATCCCCCTTAAGACATATATCGGCACCACGTGGATCCGGCATTCCGGGTGGTACCCGGCCAGCAAGATCCGGCTCTTTCAAAAAGAGCATTTCAAATATGAGGAAGTGGGTGTCCACCCCAGGGCGTTTCTGGCGCCGGGCAAGACTGAAGGCCATCTGACCCGGGACATCATCCACCAAGGGTATCCGGACATCGAGCATTTTCTGGCGAGCGTCAACCGCCAGACGACGCTGGAGGCGCAGAAATGGATCGCCACCGGCCGCAAGATGTCGCCGGGCCAGGCGCTCTGGCGCATGGTCGACCGGTTCCCCCGCCGCTACGTGCGCAAGAAAGGGTACAAGGACGGGCTTTACGGGTTTGTCATCGCTTTCTTCGATTCGTTTTATCAGTTGATGAGTTATCTGAAATATCTGGAGATGAAAAGAAAATAAATATGAAACTAGTTTTCCTCGACAGAGACGGCGTCATCAACGAGTTCCCGGGCAACGGCAAATATGTCACGAAGCTCAAGGAATTTCGTTTTATCCCGGGTTCCCTGGAGGCCCTGCGGATCCTTACGGAGAATAATTTCACGGTCTTCGTCGTGTCCAACCAGGCCGGCGTCAGCAAGGGCGTCTATACAAAAGAGAAGCTCAGCCACATCACGCGTAACATGCTCGACAAGATCAGGCAGGCCGGGGGCCGGATCAAGAGAGTTTTTTACTGCACGCATCGCTCCGATGAAGGGTGTGACTGCCGCAAGCCCGAAATAGGCTCCGTGCGCAAGGCCTTTGAAACGATGAACAAGAGCATCCGCGCGGCGCAAAAGGCCTTTTTTGTCGGGGACACGGAATCCGATATCCTCGCCGGACACAATGCCGGATGCAAGACCATTTTCGTCCTCTCCGGGCGCGAAGACCGCCGGCACATGCGCGCGTGGGCGGCACGTCCGGATTTTATCGCCGCCGATCTCCTGGAAGCCACAGCCATCATCAACCGTAACCACGCGAAGCCTTCCAAACTTGGGAAAAAGAAAAAATCCTGAGTAAAGTCTTATGAAAATTCTCGTCATCCACGCATCCGCCGGGGCAGGGCACCTCAAGGCCGCCCAGGCCATCTGCGAGGGGCTTAAGAAAAACACGCCGCACGACGTCGTCCTGGCCGACGCCCTCGATTACACCAGCCCGTTGTTCAAGAGATTTTACCGGTCCGGTTATAATTTTATGGTCAGCCGGGCCCCCTGGCTCTGGAGATTTTTCTTCCGGCTTCTGAATGTCGAGGGGATCCAGCCCCTGGCGCGCGCCTTCCAGCGGATTTTTAACCGCTGCAGCGCGGGGCGTCTGCACGCGTTCCTGAAAAAGGAAGATTTCGATTACGTGATCGCGACCCATTTTCTCGCGCCGGAGGTGGCGGCGGCGCTGAAAAGGAGCGGCCAGATCCATTCCCGGTTGATCACGGTCATCACGGATTTTGACGTCCACCGGATCTGGCTCGCCGAGGGGACGGATATTTACGCGGTCGCCTGCGAGTGGACGAAGGAGAAACTCAAACGGCTGGGGGTCGGCGGGGAGAATATCCGCGTCTGCGGGATCCCGGTCTTTGAAGAATTTTTTGTCCCCCGCCCCCTGGGCAAGGGGGAACTGAAAAAAAAGCTGGGGCTTGAGGAAAATATGTTTACGGTCCTTATCGCCACGGGGTCATTCGGCATCGGGCCGATCGAGTTGTTGATCGAGGCGCTGCGGGGGTTCCAGACGGTCGTTGTCTGCGGGCATAACCGGACGCTGTTCGCGCGGCTCTCCCGGAAGAATGATCGTTCAGCAAAAATTCTCGGGTTGGTGGATAATATGCCGGAGCTGATGGCCGTCGCGGACGTCATGGTCACCAAGCCCGGCGGGTTGTCGATCGCCGAGGCGCTGGCCAGCCAGCTGCCGGTGGTTTTCTTTAACCCGATCCCGGGACAGGAGACGAATAATATCCGGGTCCTGCGCGAACACGGGATCGGCTGTTTCCCGTCGGACATCGGAGGGATCATCCGTGAACTGGAGACATTGCGGTCTTCGCGGGATGCGTATCTGACGGCCCTCAAGCAAACCTCCCGCCTCGCCCGGCCTTCGGCGGTGCGGGACATAATTTCTTTAATAAAATAGTCGCCGTATCTCGCAACTCGAATTTCGTATATCGTTTCTGTGCGGAAAAAAGTTAGCGAAATACGAGCGACGAGATACGAGCGACGAAAAATGCCTCCTAAAATAGCCCAGGTCGTCTTCGGCCTTCCGGTGGAAGGCCCGTTCGATTATTCTCTCGACGCGCCGGTCGCCCAGACAGTTGCCGCCGGCTCGCGCGTGCGGGTCTTGTTCAACCGCCGGCCGCGGGTCGGTTTTATCGTCGGATTCAAGTCTAAAAGCGCGTTTGAGCGCCTGAACCCTGTTTTGTCCTGCCTCGAC
>JACRHQ010000161.1 GCA_016217585.1 Candidatus Omnitrophota bacterium
ATCTTGATCAATTCTTCCTTCGTCTTCTCTGTCAGCATTACTCCGTCGACCATGATTCCATTATTCGACGAAAATCCCAGTAACGCAAAAACTTTTTGACTTTTTTACGTCACGCATCTGAGGTGCCCGCTAAACATTTACAGAAAATTATTCATTTCTTGTTGTAGGTATATAAATAGTTTGTTATAGTAAAATCAATTCAAATTTTTTGTAAGTTTTTTCAGCGATCAAAGGCGTCAAAAGGTCTTTATGTCCAAAGCGGCCAAGCAGGGCATCCTCATCCTGATCTTCCTCCTGGCGGGAGGGTTGGGTTTCGCGGGGTATACCCTCCTCGAAAAACAGAAAATCGAAGGCCAAAAAGTTTCCCTGGAACGGGAACTCCAGGGCTCCAGGGACAGGGAAAAGAAAAATCTCGGTGAACTGAAAACGCTGAAAGAGCAGCTGTCCCAGATGAAAGATCAGGTGGGACAGGCCGGGGGCGAGAAGTCCAGATATGAAAAAACGATCGCCGAGCTGCAGTCGCATTCCGAAGAGCTGTTGACCCAGGTCAACAGCATCACCGGAGAACGTAACAAGTGGCAGGGCCAGATTGAGGACATTAAAAAGGAGCGCGACGGGTTGTTGAAGGAGCGCGACGAGCTGTTGGCCAAGCTCCAGGAACAGCCGCAGGTCGTTTATCAGGAAAAAGAACCCGCCCCGCCCGTTCCATCAGCGACGGAACAGGTCCCGCCGGAGCAAGGGCCGGCGCCATCACCGGAGGACGCCGGCACACCGGCCGCTGACGAGCCAGAAACCATTGTCTCATCGCCGCCGCCCGGAGAAAATCAAAATACCGCCGCGCTCGCGCAGAACAACGATGTGGCCGAGTTGTTCAAGCAGAAGGCCGCCCTGGAACTGGAGATCGAAAAGCTTAATAAAAATCTCTCCGACCATTCCGTCCAGATCGTCCAGCTGAAACAGGACAATGAGGCCTTGCGCATGGACCTGGAGGCGATCCGTCACGAAAAAGAGTTGATCGAAGACGAGATCAAGGAAAAAGAAGGTATGATCGACAACCTCTCGCTGGAGCTGGCCAGGACAAGGAATGACAGGAATTTTGTCGCCCAGAAAGCGGATAAGCTCAACCAGCAAAACATGGAATTGCGCCAGCAAATCAAGGGCCTTGCCGCGGCCAAGACCGCCCTCGAAAAATCGATCGTGAATATCACGCACGACAAAGATGCCCTGGCCAGGAAGCTGGACCAGACCGACGCCATCGTGCAAAACAAGATCGATGAGATCTGGGAGATCAAGGACAGCCTGGACCGATCTTTTAAGACCGTGAAATCGTCCAGGTCCTCCGCGGAAGGGGAGGTGGAATTGCTGCCGATCGTTGTCAGCAGTCAGGCCGCGGCCCCCTCCTCCGGCGTGGATCTGTCAGCCGGCCAGGCGGATTCCTCCGGGAGCACCCCGGGGTTCGCAGGAAAGATCCTGAGCATCAATGAAGAAAGCAACTTTGTGATTGTGGATATCGGCGAAAAGCGCGGGTTGCGCGCCGGGGATACCCTCGGGGTTTATCGAGGTCCCGATTATATCGCCCGTCTGGAAGTGCTCCAGGTCCGGCCCGACATCGCCGCCGCCGACATTAAAGAGCAGTGGTCCAAGGCCCGGGCGGGAGATACGGTCCGCTAACCGTGAAAAATAAACCAAGCATCAACGATGTCGCCCGCCGCGCGAAGGTTTCCATCACGACCGTCTCGCGTGTGATCAATAACGCCTCTACCGTCTCCGCCAGGAACCGCGCCAGCGTTGAAGAGGCCGTCGCTTTTTATAAATTCAAACCGAACGTGAGCGCCCAGCGCCTGGCCAGGGGGATGAACAATTCCATCGGGCTGGTCATGCCGGGATATCCGGGGATCTTCCATTCGTTTTACGCCATCGAACTTATCCGCGGGGTTGGTCATGCCTGCGAAGTCCTGCACATGGACCTGGTCTTTCATATCACCAACGGATTTAACCCGATCAATACCAATAACGTCGGCGGCGTCATTTTCGCCGACGTCATTGAGAACCGCCGGCAGGTGGAGGCGGCGCTCGCTTCCGGCGCGCCGTGCGTTATCATCAACAACAAGGCCGATGACCTGGACGTTGGATATATCGCCGTCGATAACGTCCTGGGCGCGGAGATCGCCGCGGATTATCTGGTCAGCCTCGGCCACAAGAAAATTGCCACGATTACGGGAAATCTCAATACCCAGGCGGGCGCGTATCGGCTGAAGGGCTTCGAGCATCTTTTGGGAAAGAAAAACATTCCCCTTCCCCAGGAGTATGTTTACCAGGGGGATTACTCCCGTCGCTGCGCCCGCTTCGCGGCGGAACAATTCCTTAAATTGAAGGAACCCCCGACCGCTATCTTCGCCGCGAGCGACGACATGGCCCTGGAGGTGATGGCCGTTTTCCTGGAAAAGGGGTTTCAGGTCCCCGGGGATATTTCCGTCGTCGGCTTCGATGACAACCCCGCCTGCCTGTTCGGGCCTGTGGCGCTGACCACCGTCAAGCAGCCGCTGTTCCAGATGGCCGAGGCCGCGGTGCGCTATCTGCATGTCCTTATCACCGGCAAGGGCACCGTCAGGAAGAAGACCGTCCTTTCCCCGGAACTCATCGTCCGCGAATCCTGCGCCGCCCCCAGGAAGTAGATTTCTCCTTGCAGCCTTTAGATAGGCCTTGACTTCCCGACCTCGGTGGCGTAATATGTCCAGTGAATAGTACAGATTACGCCACATATGATTAAGCGGACATTAAAAGAAAACATTATTCAACAATCCTTCCACGGGCAGGTTTTGATCATCCAGGGCCCCCGCCAAGCCGGCAAAACAACCCTTGCGCTGGATATTGCAAAGACCCTTAAAGGCAAGGGAGCAGTCCGTATCTTTAATTGTGACGACCCTGACCACCGCGCCCTTCTGGAAAACAGAGGGCTCGAGGCGTTAAAGAGCGCGGTAGGCCCCGCCCGGGTTCTTTTTATTGACGAGGGTCAGAAGCTTTCGACCATAGGGCAGACGTTAAAGTTGTTGGCCGATTACTACAAGAAGAACCTTCAAGTTGTTGTGACGGGGTCATCGGCCATTCATCTTTTGGATAAAACGCAGGAATCCTTGACCGGACGGAAAAAAGTTTATACCCTTTATCCGGTTTCCCTGGAAGAGATTTCTCAAGGGGGAGGTGTAGGGCAAAGGGAATTGGAACCTTTTCTTGTTTACGGCAGTTATCCAAAGGTGGTGACCGCGAAAAGAAAACAAGATAAGGTCGATATCCTTAGAGAATTAAAGACAAGCTATTTATACCGGGATGTTTTTGATTTCCAGGGCATGAAAAATGCCGATGTGTTTATGAACCTTGTCAAGGCGCTGGCATATCAGATCGGCAACGAGGTCTCCTACAGAGAGCTTTCGAATTTGCTTAAGATTAGTTACGTAACTGTGGAACGGTATGTGCATATTCTGGAACAAAGCTTTATCGTCTTCCATTTGCCCGTTTTTACCCGTAATAAAAGGCGTGAACTTTCCAGGTTAAGGAAAATTTATTTTTATGATGTAGGCATCCGCAATGCCGTTATCAACAATTTCACTCCGCTGAATGAAAGAGATGACCTGGGCGCTTTATGGGAGAACTTCATGGTCGTTGAGAGGATGAAATATCGGGAATATCATCGTATTGAGGCGAACCAATATTTTTGGCGGACGTATGACGGCAGCGAAGTCGACCTTGTGGAAGAACGCGGAGGCCGGCTCTACGGCTATGAATTCAAATGGAAACCGCGGGAACATCCCAGGGTCTTGGCCAAGTGGAACGAATATAAAGGAAGTTCGTATCAGGTTATTACGCCGGGGGAGTTGCGAGGATTCGTCCAATGAGACTGGATAAGAGAAATGCCCTATGAGCAAACATTATGATGTCATTATTATCGGCGGGGGGCACGCGGGCGTTGAGGCCGCGTTAGCGGCGAGTCGCATGGGCTGTTCCACCCTCATGACCACGTTATTTTTTGATACGATCGGCCAGATGAGCTGTAACCCGGCCGTCGGCGGGGTCGGCAAGGGCCAGCTCGTCAAGGAAATCGACGCTTTGGGCGGAGAGATGGGCCTGGCCGCGGACCGTACCGGCATCCAGTTCCGCCAGCTCAACGCCTCCAAGGGACAGGCCGTGCGCTCCTCGCGCTGCCAGTCCGACCGCAAGCAGTACAAGCTGTACATGCAGGACGCGGTGCGCCGGCAGCGGAATTTGGACGTGCTGGAAGACGAGGTCGAGGAACTGCTGGTCAAGAATGCGGCGCTCCAGGGTGTCAAGACCAAAAAACATGGCACGATTTCCTGCGGTACGGTTGTTATCACGGCGGGTACATTTTTAAAAGGCCGCATCCACATCGGCAAGCAGATCATCCCCGGCGGGCGCATCGGCGAGCCGAATTCAACACGGCTCGCGCAGAGCCTTGAAGGGTGCGGATTTCCCGTTATTTTGTTTAAAACCGGTACGCCGCCGCGGCTCGACGGCAAGACCATTGACTTTTCCCGGCTGGAACCGCAGTATTCCGACGAACGTCCGGTGCCTTTCTCCTTTCGCACGCCCTGCATCCCCTCCAGCCGGAAACTGGTCCCCTGTCATATCACGCACACGAACGAACGGACCCACGCCATTATCCGGGACAACATGCACCTTTCGCCGATGTA
>JACRHQ010000158.1 GCA_016217585.1 Candidatus Omnitrophota bacterium
AATTCTTTAGAGACATTGCGGGGATCAAAAAGCGGGATATGGCCGTTATAATGGTGGATTTTGTTGACCATGTGCCGGCCGATCAAAGTCTCTACGAATTTCTGGATACGCGCATATTCCTCCCGGTTGTCAATGACGAGCTTATCCACATCGTCGGTCAGATAATCGCGGACGATGCGCCAGGTCAATTCTCCCTCCTCATAAATAAGGGCGGGGGCTTTTTGCTGTTCGGCCTTTTTATGGATTTTCAGCCACATGTCATAGAGAAACTTGGCGTCACGAACAAGCTCCCCTTTACCCTGTTTGAGGGACGCGGTCCGGATGATGAACCCCCCTACCTTGGCGAAAGCAAAATCTCTGGCCACATCCTTGAGCCTCTGGCGCTCCTGGACATTTTCGATCTTTTTTGATACGCCGGTCTGCTTGTCGTAGGGCATATAGACGACAAACCTGCCCGGCAAAGTAAGATGGGTGGTCAGGCGCGCCCCTTTTTCCGCGAAGGGGTCCTTGACGACCTGGACAAGGATTTCCTGGCCGACCTTCAAGGCCGGTTCGTGGCGTCGGCGGTGTTTGTCTCTTCTGTCGTGCCCGGATCCCTGGGGAGCTTCCTGGCCGGCTTCCGCGGGTTTCTTTTTAAAAAACCGGTTAAGAATTTTACGGGGTACGGAGGCGTCTTCGGGCGAAAGCGGGGTGACGACGTCCGTCAGATACAGGAAACCGTTCCTTGCCTGGCCGATGTTGACGAACGCGGCGTTGATAGACGGCAGGATGGATTCGACGCGGCCCTTGCAGATATTACCTAGGAGAGACTGGTAGTGGTCAAGTTCAATGTGGAAATCTTCGACGCGGCCGTTCTCGAGGATCGCAACAAGACACTCCCCCTTTTGGGTCTGGATAAGAATTTCTCTGGACAATATATCACCTCAATTTTTTTCATATTATTTTTTCTAAGATTTTACTTTTCCCGCCATTCCCGTCGTTTATGTTCCTGCGGCCGGCATCTCGGGCGTAATGACATGCGGCGTGATAAAAATCATCAAATCTGTCTTGGCGTTGGTCTTCTCCGACTTCTGGAATATCAACCCCAGGACCGGGACGTCCCCAAGCAAGGGCACCTTTTTCTTTGTATCCGAGAGCTGACTTTTGACCAACCCGGCAATGACCAGGGTTTCCCCGTCCTTAATCATGACCCGTGTCTTCGTCGACTCGTTGCTCAACTGGGGCAAGGAAGTGTTCTCAACCACGACGGTCCCGACGATCGCCGTAATCTTCGGCTGGACATCCAGCGTCACAAATCCGGCGTTATTGACATGCGGGGTGACATCAAAGATGATCCCGATATCCTTGTATTCCCAGCCGGAGACCTGCAGAGTGGCCTGTTGCTCATTATAGGTATATTGCGGGATGGGGTATTGGGTCCCCACCATAATCTGGGCGGCCTGGTTATCCAGCGTTACAATCCGCGGATTTGACAAGATATTGGTGTCCGTTTTTTGCTTGAGCATCTCGAAAACAACCTGAAGCTGTGTAAAGTTTAACGTCCCGTAAGTAAACTCCGTGTTGGCGCTGCCCTTCGTAGTCTCAGTCCCGACGAAAGAATCCCGCGCATATTTATTGCTTGAACTGCTGGTAAACGGAAACGTAGTCGGCCGTTCGGCGCCGCCAAGGGTGACCTTCGTCACCCAGTCGATCCCCAGGTTATCTTTATCGTCAAAGCCCGTTTCGAGAATTTTGGCTTCGATAAGCACCTGCGGTGTCGTACGGTCCAGCTTTTGAATAACCCCTTCCATCAGGTCCAGCCTCTTGGCGATATCCGTAATGATCAGGGTATTGGTCCGCTCGTCGAAGTTGATGCTGCCGCGCTCGGAGCGCATTTTCTCGATAGAGGCGATGATCTCCGACGCCCGCCCGAAATTAAGCGTAAACGTCCTTGTTTCCACCGGTTCCTGTTCCGCCAGGACGATGGCATTTTCCCGGCGCTGTTTCAAGTTCTCGACCGTCGTAACGGTAATAATGTTGCCCTTTTGCTCGTACGCGTAACCGTACGTTTCCAGGATAACCTCCAGCGCCTGTTTCCATGGGACATCGTTGAGCTGGATGGTGACCAGCCCCGTCACCTCCGGCCCGACGACAATATTCACCCCGCTTTTATAGGAAAGTATTTTCAGGACATTGGCGATGTCCGCGTCACGAAAATCCAGGCTGACATTATTGTCACGGGTTTCCTGGGCTTTGGCCTGGTCCGTCGAGGGGACCTCGGCGTTTTCCTGCAGAGCTGCGGGCGCCGGCGCCGATGCTTCTTCTTGCGCGCAGGCATTCGCGGACAAAAGACCGCACACAAGCAAAAGCGCCATCGTCTTTTCAAAAATTCTCATCCTACTCCTCCTTGTTAAATTTCAATTCAAATCTTTGCTGACCTTGAGTGAGAACGACCCGATCCTTGCGGATCTCGACGACCAAGAAATCCCCCACCAGATCGTTTTTCTTGACGACTTGTCCGTCGATGATGGCGAGGTTTTGTCCATTGGCCGTCGATATAATGCCTTCAATCTTCAGATCCGACGCATGGGATTCCTTATCGTAGTTGATGATATTCCCCGTTGGACCGACCAAGGGCCAAAAGGGATCACGCTTGCCGTGATCATCATAAACAAAAGCCTGTTCTTCAGCTTGCGAGAGCGCCCAGATGACGGGAGAAAATAAAACCAGCGAAATCAGGACGATCCGGTTTTTTATGCTCACGACGCCTTGTCCTCAAAAATGATGGCCTGCAGGTTCATTTTCAGCACCTGATCATGGATATCGTCGCCGGCGGAAACAGAAAAGGTAGTCACGCTCAAAAACAGGTCGTCCTGCTCCAGGCGGTTCAAAAATTTGCCGAAATTGTGGTAACCGCTCCTGGCCTCCAGAAGGATCGGCAGGGCATAATACGTCCGCTTGCGGTCCTCCAGCAGGATCTCCTGGTCCTCATTAAACGGCGGAATCTGGTCCATCTTCATCCCTGTTTCACCCGCAAGCCGCGAGATCCGTTCCAGGATCGCAGATACCTCGTCTTTAGAAAGGACTTTCCGGCTCGTCTTCCCCAACACGCCCTGCAGCCGCTTGATCTCTCCCTGGTAAAAGCCTGTTTTCTGCGTGTCATCCCTGGCGGTCTGGATATTCTGTAACAGGATTTTAATTTCAGGCCGGATCTTTGTCAAGGCAACTAATTGGGGCTGCATAACAACAAAATAATCCAGCAAGAAAATCAGCACCAGCGCCCCGATCAGGATATAATACCGGTTCTTCTCGTCGACCTTGGCGATCAATTCCTGGATATTCAGTTTCATTTAACCCTCACCGTGATTAAAAAATCAGCGACCTCGCTCTGTTTG
>JACRHQ010000157.1 GCA_016217585.1 Candidatus Omnitrophota bacterium
CCTCGGATGGGAGATCTCCAAAAAAACGGACCCGGCCGTGTTCGAACGTAACAGAGATCAATCCGGCGCGCAAGTAAAGCAGGTCCTCCTTTTTACCGATGTCCGGGAGATGCCCCTGGTCCTGGGGACGCGTTACGCCCGGATGAACATTTACCTGCAATCCTCCGCCCCGGGGGAGAACTCCACGGATGTCGAACTGCGTTATTTGACCGTCACTTCCGTTTCCCTCAAGAGTTTTCACAACTACCGCAATGACGGATACGCCCGGAAACTCTTTGAACGCATCGAGTCCCGGTTAAAGTAGCCATTGTTGCGCTGTCCCCGGCATGGATAAATTTGTCCTCGAAAGCAAGTTCAAACCCGTTGCCGAACAGATGGACGCCGTGGACAAGCTGGTCCGCGGCATCGGGGCGGGCGATCCTTCCCAGGTCCTCCTGGGCGTGACCGGAAGCGGCAAAACCTTCACCCTGGCCAACGTCATCGCCAGGGTCAACCGTCCCACCCTGGTTATTTCCCACAATAAAACCCTCGCGGCGCAGTTGTACAGCGCGTTCAGGGAATTCTTCCCCCACAACGCCGTCGAATATTTCGTCAGTTATTATGATTATTACCAGCCGGAAGCCTATATCCCCCAGACAGACGTTTATATCGAGAAAGACGCCTCCATCAACGACCGGCTGGACCGCCTGCGGCTTTCCTCGACGACGTCGTTGATGTCGCGGCGGGACGTCCTGATCGTGGCCAGCGTGTCGTGCATTTATAACCTGGGGTCGCCCCGGGACTACAAGGAATCCCTGTTGTATCTTGAAAAGGGCCAGCCGATGGACCGCGACGAGGCGCTGCGCAAGCTGGTGGACATCCAGTATGAGCGTAACGATTACGAACTGGCGCGCGCGAAGGTCCGGGTGAGGGGAGATACCGTCGAGGTCTACCCTGCGTACCGCCAGGAGGCCGTCCGGGTCCAGTTTTTCGCCGACGCGATTGAGAAGATTTCGGCCATCGACCCGGTCTCCGGGAACGTCCTCGAGGAACTGGAGAGGGTCGCGATTTACCCGGCCAAACATTTCATCACTTCCGGTGAACGGATTGAGGAGGGGTGCAGGCGCATCGAGGAGGAATTGCGCAAGCGTTTTAAAGAGTTAAACGCCGCGGGGAAATTGACGCAGGCCGAGCGGCTGGCCTCGCGGACCCGCTACGACATGGAGATGCTCCGGGAGGCCGGCTATTGCCACGGGGTCGAAAATTATTCCCAAGCCCTTTCCGGTCGTCCTCCGGGCAGCCGGCCGTACTGTCTGCTGGATTACTTCCCGGAGGATTTTCTGACCCTGATCGATGAATCCCACGTGACGGTCCCCCAGTTAAACGGGATGTATGAAGGCGACCGGGCCCGCAAGGAAATCCTCGTCGACTACGGGTTCCGGCTGCCGTCGTGTCTGGACAACCGGCCCCTGAAATTCGCGGAATTCTCGCGGCTGGTCAAACAGAGGATCTATGTCTCGGCCACGCCGGGGCCGTTCGAACGCGGGGAAAGCCGGGGGAAGGTCGCCGAGCAGATCATCCGTCCGACGGGGATCGTCGACCCGCCGATCGAGGTCCGTCCCAGCGCGGGGCAGGTGGACGACCTGATCCGGGAGGTCAGGAAAAGGGCGGCGAAGGATGAGCGCGTCCTGGTCACGACCCTGACCAAGCGGATGTCCGAAGACCTCTCTCAGTATCTGGAAGAGCACGGCCTCAAGGTCAAATATGTGCATTCCGATATCGAGACGATCGACCGCGCGCGGATCCTCAAAGACCTGCGTCTGAAAAAATTCGACTGCCTGGTCGGCGTCAACCTCCTGCGCGAGGGGCTGGACCTTCCAGAAGTCTCGCTCGTCGCCATCTTTGACGCGGACAAGGAGGGTTTTCTGCGCTCGCAGACATCCTTGATCCAGGTTGCCGGCCGGGCCGCCCGCAACATCAACGGGGTCGTGATTATGTACGCGGACCGCGTGAGCGCCGCGATGCGCGCGACCATCAACGAATGCGACCGCCGCCGCAAAATCCAGATCGCCTTCAATAAAAAACACCATATTACCCCGCAGACTATCAGGAAAGCCATCCGCAGCGGCATCGAAGACCTTGTCCAGGACGAGGCCCGGGAACTGGTTTTAACCGTTGCCGGCGAGGATGAAGAAGAGTATACTTTGAACGATTACGTCGCGCGCATGGAGCGCGAAATGGAACTGGCGGCCCGTAATTTGCAGTTCGAGCGGGCGGCGGTCATCCGCGATAAAATCAGGGAATTGAAAAAGGGGGCGGGCAGATGATCCTGGCGGTGGACATTGGAAATACCACGATCGGCCTGGGCGTATGTGAAGGGACAAGGGTCTTGTCGGCGTGCCGTCTGGACACGGTCGCGGGGAAACGGCCGTTGGCCGCCGCGGTCAGTAAACATCTGTGGCAGATCCGCCGCCGGTACCCTTCCTTGCGGGATGCCGTGATCTGCAGCGTTGTCCCGCGGGCCCTGGCGGCGGTCGAGGCGACGCTACGCCGGCAGTTCGGCGGCCGGGTCGTTGTCCTCGGACGGGATCTCCCGGTGCCGATCAAAAATAATTACCGGGACCCGCGGCAGGTCGGCCAGGACCGGCTCGTCGGGGCCTACGCGGCCAAATGCCTGTACGGGGCGCCGTGTCTTATTATCGATTTCGGGACCGCCATCACCTTCGACGTTGTTTCCCGCCGCGGTGAATACGAGGGAGGCCTCATCATCCCGGGGCTGCGTCTTTCAGCGGAGTCGTTGTTCCAGAAGACCGCTTTGTTGCCGCGCGTCGATCGCCTGCGCGCCCCGCGGTCTTTAATAGGGAAGGACACGCGGGAGAGCATCCTGAGCGGGTTATTTAACGGTTACGGCGCCATGTGCCGCGGGCTGATCGACCGCGTCGCCGCCCAAACTCGCGGCAAACCCCGCGTCATCGTGACGGGCGGACACACGGACCTCATGAAAAAGTTTATCCGCGAAAAAATCCACAAGGTCGATCCGGACCTGGTGTTCAAGGGCATCGAGCTGGTTTCCCGTCGTCAGTCTTCCCGCTGATTGTCTGTTCTTACCGCGTTGTTCGCCCATTGTGAAAAAAATCTTGACAAAAAAAATATTTTTGTTAAATTAGCACTCTGTCGTAATCAGTGCTAATTCCAAATTCGGGTAGAATTTATTCTTAAAAACTCAACAATCGGGACAAGGAGGTGCGCAGTGGACATTCAACCGTTGGCAGACAGGATCGTGGTTAAACCTTTGGATGCCGAAGAGGTGACCAAGGGAGGCATTGTATTGCCGGACACGGCCAAGGAAAAGCCGCAGGAAGGCAAGGTCGTCGCGGTCGGCAAAGGCAAGGTGACCGACGACGGCAAGATCCAGGCGCCGGAAGTACGCGTGGGCGACCGTATCCTGTACGGTAAATACAGCGGGACAGAGATCTCCACCAAAGGCGGGGACGAGTATTTAATCATGCGGGAAGATGATGTTTTCGCGATCGTCAAATAAATGACGGCGCGACTTACGGAACAGGGTGAACGTAAGTCGCTGCCGAAATTTACCCCACACCCAGAATCAATATACTTAGACCTGGGTGTGGGGTTCAATTCGCCCGACAAATTTATGTTCGCTAACGCTCCATAAATTTGGGGCTCATTGAAGGAGGGATTCAAAAATGGCAAAGCAATTAGTGTTCAGTGATGAAGCAAGACGCGCCATATTGCGGGGTGTGGAAAAGCTCGCCCAGGCCGTCAAGGTAACGTTGGGCCCCAAGGGCCGCAACGTCGTTTTGGACAAAAAATTCGGATCGCCGACCGTCACCAAGGACGGGGTGACCGTGGCCAAGGAAATCGACCTGGAAGATCCCTTTGAAAATATGGGCGCCCAGATGGTCAAGGAGGTCGCTGAAAAGACTTCCGACACGGCTGGAGACGGCACGACGACCGCGACGGTCCTGGCCGAGGCGATTTACCGCGAAGGCCTGAAGAACGTCACCGCCGGCGCCAACCCCATGTCGCTCAAGCGCGTCATCGAGAAGGCCGTCGAGGCGGTTGTCAACAAGGTCGCTACTTTATCCAAAAAGATCGACCTGAAAAATTCCAAAGAGGTCGAGCAGGTCGCTACCATCGCCGCCAACAACGACGATATCATCGGCAAGAAGATCGCCGAGGCCTTCGAGGCGGTCGGCAAGGACGGCGTCATCACCGTGGAAGAGTCCAAGACGATCAACACGGAACTGAAGATCGTCGAAGGCATGCAGTTCGACCAGGGCTATCTTTCCCCGTATTTCTCCACCGATATGGAGAAGATGGTCTGCGTCCTGGAAGAACCGTACATCCTGCTTTTTGAGAAGAAGATCGGCAATATCAAGGAAATTCTCCCCCTCCTGGAAAAAGTGGCGAAATCCGGCAAACCGCTTCTGATCATTGCCGAAGACGTGGAGGGCGAAGCGCTCGCCACACTCGTCGTCAACAATATGCGCAAGACGCTTTCCTGCGCCGCGGTCAAAGCCCCCGGCTACGGCGACCGTCGCAAGGCCATGCTCGAGGACATCGCTGTCCTCGCCGGCGGACGCGCGATTTCCGAAGACCTGGGGATCAAGCTTGAGAGCCTTGAGATCAAGGACCTGGGCCGCGCCAAGAAAATCAAGATCGACAAGGACAACACCACGATTGTCGAAGGCGCCGGCAAGACGGCGGACATCAAGGGCCGCATCAACCAGATCCGTCATCAGATCGAGTCTACGGATTCGTCCTATGATAAAGAGAAGCTCCAGGAACGGCTCGCCAAGTTGTCCGGTGGAGTCGCCATCATCAACGTGGGGGCCGCGACCGAAACCGAGATGAAGGAAAAGAAGGCCCGCGTCGAAGACGCCATGCACGCGACCCGCGCGGCCGTGGAAGAGGGGATCGTCCCCGGCGGCGGTGTGGCTCTGTTAAGGACGATCGATGCCATCGATAGTTTAAAATTGACCGGGGATGAAAAGACCGGAGCCGCGATCGTTCGTCAGGCGCTCGAGGCGCCGGTGCGCCAGCTGGCCACGAACGCGGGACTGGAAGGTTCGGTCATCGTCGCCCGCCTGAAGGAAGAGAAACAAAACATTGGTTACGATATCAACAAAGACGCTTACGTCGACATGCTTCAGTCGGGGATCATTGACCCGGCCAAGGTGACCCGCACCGCGCTGCAGAACGCCGCGAGCATCGCCGCGTTACTTTTGACCACGGAATCCTTGATCACCGATGTCCCGGAAAAGGAAGGTCATGGTCATCCCGGCATGGCCGGAGCCGGCATGCCCGGCGGCATGGGCGGGATGATGTAATTCGCCCTCGGGCGACTTTCAGCGAATTATCCCAGCGAGCGTGCCGAAATTATCGTTAGAGAATTTCGGCACATCTTGCGAGCTGGGATGATCGCCCCCCAAGGAGTATAAGCAAATGATCAACGACAATCTGATCATGTTTTACAAAGCAGGGTAATAACAGGACTTTGTTAATTTTTGCGTTGGTCGATGAATTTTTGAGATTTGATACCGAGGATTCTGGCGGCATCGGGGTTCTTTGACAATAAGAAGGCCGAATCGATGATGAGGAGGGAAGCGACAGCATCCTTGCATTGGCCG
>JACRHQ010000166.1 GCA_016217585.1 Candidatus Omnitrophota bacterium
CCGGCAAGGTCGTGTTCACGGCCGCGGAAGCGGAAAAAATGGGACACAAGGGCGAGAAAGTCATCCTTGTTCGTAAAGAAACCAGCCCGGAAGATGTCGGCGGTATGCATGCGGCCAAGGGTATTCTGACGGCGACCGGCGGCAAAACCAGCCACGCGGCGGTCGTCGCCCGCGGCTGGGGCAAGTGCTGCATCGTCGGATGCGAGGTGCTGAATATCAATTACGAAGCCAAGCAAATGTCGGTCAACGGTAAAACGGTCAAGCAGGGCGATTATATTACCCTGGACGGCTCGGCCGGCGAAGTGTACGTCGGCGACATGCCTCTGCGAGAACCTGAACTTCCGGACGCGTATTATACGATCCTTAAATGGGCCGATGAATTCCGTACCATCAATGTCCGTACCAACGCGGATACGCCTTACGACGCCGTCAACGCGATCAAGATGGGCGCCGAAGGTATCGGGCTGTGCCGCACGGAGCATATGTTCTTCGATACCGAGGAACGCCGTCTGGCGATCCAGGAAATGATCGTCGCGGAAACGCTCGAAGCCCGTGAAACAGCGCTCGCCAAACTTTTACCGTTCCAGACGGACGACTTTTACGGTATTTTTAAAGCGATGAACGGTTATCCCGTGACGATCCGTTTGATCGACCCGCCGCTGCATGAATTTACACCGAAGGATCATGCCGGGATCGAGAGGTTGAGCAAGATCACGGGCCTTGACCCGGAGAAGATCAAACACCGCTGCGAACAACTGCATGAGGCCAACCCGATGCTGGGCCACCGCGGCTGCCGGCTGTGCATCACCTACCCGGAGATCCTCGACATGCAGGTGACCGCAATCATCCAGGCCGCGATCAGGTGCCGGAAAGAAGGCATCAAGGTCCTGCCGGAGATTATGCACCCGTTGACCATCGACAAGAAAGAATTCCGGATCCTTGAGCAGCAAACCCGGGCCGTCGCTGACCGGTTGATCAAACAGGCCGGCGTGACGCTGCCGTATCTCGTCGGTACGATGATCGAGATCCCGCGCGCCGCTCTTTTGGCGGACCAGCTGGCGGAGGTGGGAGAATTTTTCAGCTTCGGCACCAATGATTTAACCCAGATGACCCTGGGGCTTTCACGCGACGACGCCGGGCGTTTCCTGCCGGTCTACGTGGCGACGGAGAAAGACGGGGGCAAGGGCATCTTTAAAGACGATCCGTTTCAAAGCCTGGACCAGGACGGCGTCGGGATGCTCATCAAATTGGGCATTGAACGCGGCCGTTCCACGAAGAAGAACCTGAAAGTTGGTATTTGCGGCGAGCATGGCGGGGACCCGGCGTCCGTCGATTTCTGTTGCCGCGCGGGGATGGATTACGTGAGCTGTTCGCCGTACCGCGTGCCGATTGCCCGTTTGGCCGCGGCCCAGTCCGCGCTCAAGGCGGCTAACGGCGGCAAGGTTAAGAGGGAAGGGAAGAAAAGCAAGAAGCGATGACCGATCCCATCAAGGCCTATCTTAAAGACGTCCGCCCGATCCCGTTGTTGACGGCGCAGGAGGAGATCGATCTGTCCAAAAGGGTACAGAAAGGCGACAAGGAAGCGCGGGACAAGATGATCAGGGCTAACTTGCGGCTGGTCATCAGCATCGCCAAGCGCTATGTCAACCTCGGCGTCCCTCTCAGCGATTTGATCGAAGAGGGCAATATAGGCCTTATGAAAGGTGTGGAGAAGTTCGACCCCAGGAAGGGGTACCGTTTCTCGACGTACGCGGCCTGGTGGATCAAGCAGGGGGTGTCCCGGGCGATCATCGACCAGGGGAAAATGATCCGCGTCCCGGTCTATATGAACGAGGAAATTTTCAAGTATAAAAAGGTCGTTGAGAAATTGACCCACCGCCTGAACCGCAGACCCCAGCCGGCTGAGACCGCCAAAAGGATGAAGTTGACTGTTGAGCGCGTCCGTACGCTGGAAAACGCCATCGCCCGCATGTCGAGCCTCGACGCCCCCATCGGAGGGGACGGCGAAGGCCAGGTCATCGATGTCATCGAAGATGAAAATGTGGCCAGCCCGGCCAGCGACCTGGAGAATTTTTTCAATAAAGAGCGCGCGGCGGGCTTCCTGGACATGCTCGATGAACGCGAGCGCAGGATCATCAAGATGCGTTACGGGCTGGACAGCGGTGAAGGCCGCACCCTCGCGCAGATCGCCGGGGAGCTGGGCGTCTCCCGCGAGCGTGTCCGTCAGATTGAAGTGGCCACGCTTAAAAAAATCCGCGTTTTGATCAAACAGGAAAAATTGAAAAAATAAATGATTTCCCGCAAACGAAAACCGACCTTTGTCCTGGTCATCCCCCAGTTTGAAGACATCTTCCATTCCTATTACGCCGGGGAGATCGTCCGCGGCGTGAGCCTCTCCGCCAGCCGTCTGAACGCCGATTTTCTGGTCCATATCACGGACCGCAGCAACCACAAGGGGTGGCTCGATTCCACCCTGATGGACACCAAATACGTCGACGGGATTGTTTTCGCCGACATCGACAACGACGTGGACGTCGTCAAGAAGGCCATCCGCTGGGGGATGCCGTGTGTCGTGCTGAATAACATCCTTGACGAGCCCATCAATTACATCGCCGTGGACAACAAGCGCGCGGCCGTTGAGGTCGTCGAGCACCTGATCGCCATGGGGCACCGCGAGATCGCCACGATCGCGGGTGACGTTTCCACCCAGGCCGGCCTCAAGCGCCTGGAAGGTTACCGTGAGGCCCTCCTGAATCACAATATCGAAGCGCCGCGCCCTTACGTGACCTTTGGGGATTTCCTGCGCACGCCGGCGCGCCTGGCCGCGCAGAAACTGCTCAAGGCGAAAAACCGCCCGACGGCGGTTTTCGCCGCTTCCGACGTCATGGCGCTGGAGTTGATCGACGTCGCGCGTTCCCTGAAGCTGCGGGTGCCGCAGGACCTGTCCGTGGTCGGTTTCGACGACAACCCCTTGATCAATTCCAGTTCGGTGAAGTTGTCCACGGTCTCCCAGCCTCTGGTGGAAATGGGGCGCCTGGGCGCCGAACATTTAAGCCGCATCAGCCAGGGCAAAGAGAAGCTCCCTTTAAAAATTATTTTACCCACGTATTTGATCAAGCGCGAGTCCGTCGCCAAGGCAACCACGAAATAAGAATAACGAGGTCAAGGCCCATGAAACCCGGGACATTGCGTAAAAGCGACCTGAAAAAATGCATCCGCGACATCCCCGATTTTCCCAAAGAGGGCATTATCTTCAAAGACATCACCACTCTTCTCAAAGACAAAGACGCTTTTAAAAAGTCGGTGGACCTTCTGGCCCGTAAGTTCAGGGGCGAGCGTATCGAGTGCGTCGTGGGGGTGGAGGCGCGCGGGTTCATCTTCGGCGCCGCCCTCGCCTACAGGCTCAAGGCCGGGTTTGTCCCCGTGCGCAAGAAAGGCAAGCTCCCCGCCAAGACCAAAAGCGTCACCTATCAGCTGGAGTACGGCACCGACGTCCTCGAGATCCATGAGGACGCCCTGGCGCCCCAGACGCGCGTTTTGATCGTCGACGATCTCCTGGCGACCGGCGGCACCATCAAGGCGGTCTCCGAGCTCGTCAAAAACCAGAAAGCCGTCATCGCCGGCGTGGCCTTTCTCGTGGAGCTCGGGTTCCTGCGCGGCAAAGACAAATTAAAAGACCTGCCGGTGTATTCCGTAATAAAATATTGATTTGCGTTTTTATCAGGATTTTTTGTAGGGGCAGGCCTTGTGCCTGCCCGATTCAATAAAAAGGCGACCACAAGGGTCGCCCCTACACGATATGTTTTCATTTTTCTTAAAAAATCGCACTGTCCTTATCCTCGCCGCTGTCCTCGTCATCACCTTCGTCGCTTATTCGCCTGTTTTGCGCGGCGAATTCCTCCTCTGGGACGATGATGTGCACGTCTTGGACAACGTCACCATCCGCGGGCTGGACCTTGAGCATGTCCAGGACATGTTCACCGCGACGGTCAACAAGACTTATATCCCGCTCACCAGCCTTTCCTTCGCCCTGGAGTACCGTTTCGTCGGGTACAAGCCGTTTCTTTATCATCTGGACAACGTCCTTCTGCATCTGGCCGTCGTGGCGTTTGTTTTCTTCCTGGGCCGACGGCTTGGGCTCGCGCCGCCGGGGGCGTGGGTGGCCGCTCTGATTTTCGCCGTGCATCCGATGCGCGTGGAATCCGTCGCGTGGATCACGGAACGCAAGGACGTTTTGTACGCTGTTTTTTATCTGGCCGCGCTGATGGCTTATCTGCGTTATCTGGAACGGAAAAAATATTTTTGGCTTTTTTTGACGACGGCGCTGGGGGCTTTGAGCATGCTGGCGAAGGCGATGGCCTTGAGCATACCGCTCATCCTGGTTTTAATCGACTGGTTCAAGGGAAGGCCGCTGAAAGTTGCGACACTGGCCGAGAAATTGCCGTTTTTAGTTTTAATCGGCGGTATCGGGTGGCTGACCTATTCGGCGCACGCGCGTATCCCCGGGGAAAGCGTCGTCCAGAGCGCTTTGATCTGGCCGTGGACGTTTACCTTTTATCTGCGGCAATTTGTGTTTCCCGTTTTCTCCGTGCCGGTGTTCCGGCTCCCCAAACCGGTTTCCCCGGCCAACCCGGAATACCTGCTGTCGCTGTTGGTTCTCCTGGCGGTTGCCGCGGCGGTGATACGGTTCCGTAAAAATAAATGGTTTATATTTGCCGTTTTGTTTTATTTTTTTCGATATTTTTCCTGATGCGGTTTGATGAGGTTAAAGACATCAACATCGTCGCCGACCGGTTCATGTATCTGCCGGGGCTGGGCTTCTGCTGGTGGATTGGTCTGGGGGCGCAGCGTCTCCGGGCGCGGGGCGCCGCGAAAAAGGCGGTGAGGGTGGCGCTTGTCGCCGGGCTTATCATCGTGGCGGGATTATTTTCCTGGAAAACGTTTCGCCTGTGCGGTGTCTGGCGCGACAGCGTTTCTTTATGGGAACATGAATTGAAGTATTTTTCCGACGAGCCGGTCGCGCTCAACAACCTCGCCGCCGCCCTTGAGAAAACAAAAGAATTTGAACAGGCTGAAAAAGAATACCGTGCGGTCATGAAGATGGGGCTGGAGGACGTCAAAAAAGGCCTTTCCCCGCAGGCCGTCGGGTCTTTGCGCGAAGTTGAACGTTTAATCCGTCTTTATAAAAAAGCGATCCAGGCCGACCCCGGTTTTAAAGACGCCCCGTATAATCTGGGGAACACCTACGCCCGTATCGGGAGGTTCCCTGAAGCGGTTGAGGCGTACCGGCAGGCCCTGGAGATCGACCCGGAATTCAAGGACGCCCATTGCGGGGTCGGCGATGTTTATATCGAAACGGGTAACGCCGAAGGCGCCGTTTCCGCGTATGGCCGGGCGATGGACCTTCACCCCGACGATGAAGACCTTTACGTTAACGTTGTCACGGCGTATACCAGGGCGCTTGAAAAGAATCCCGACCAGCCGGTCTACCAAAAGGCCGGGAGAGAGACGATAAGGCGTTATGCCGATTTTATCAACACCCGGCCGCCCCGGACCACGTCTTATTTTAACCTGGGGCTCTTGTACGCGGGTATGGGAGATAACGAAGGGGCCGTTTTGGCTTATCGCCGGGTTCTGGAGATCAACCCGCGGCATAGCGGGGCGCTCTACAACCTCGGTAATGTTTATAAAGACCAGGGGCAGCTGGCCCAGGCGCTTCCTCTATATCAAAAGGCCATTGAGGCTGACCCCGGGATGAGCGACGCTTATCTGAACATGGGCATTATTTACGGCCGCCAGGGGAAAGAGCTCCCGGCCAGGGAGTATTACCAGAAGGCCCTTCACGCGGATCCCGGCAACAGCCGGGCGTATTTTAACCTCGGGTTCCTGGAAGAAACGGCGGCCGATAGGCTCCCTTCGGCCGTTAGGTCCCCGGAGGGGAGAGGCAATTTTCAAAAGGCGGCGGAGTTGTACCGGCAGTCCATCGTCCATGATCCCGCCGGGGCGCAGGGGTATTATAATCTGGGGAATGTGTATGTGAAGCTGGACATGGTAGCGGAGGCCTTGAAGGCGTATCTTAAAGCGGTCGAACTCAAGCCCGAAAATGTCGATGCCTTGTTCAATTTATCCATCCTGTCTTTCCGTCAGTGGAATTTCGCGGACGCCGTCAAATACTGCGATAAAGCGGTATCCCTCGGCTATGATGCCCCGCGGCAGTATCTGGACACCCTCGCGCCTTACCGTCAAACCGGCACTCCTCAAGGATTATCGGTGTTAGATAAATTTTAAAAGTGAAGTGCACTGGTAAAATCAGGTTTGTTTTGACCTGTTGAGTGTCTAAGTTTGCTGTTATGCCAGAATCTGGCCTCCGACAGTTCTAATCTATTGTGCGGGTAAATGCGCAGGTTGACGGATTCACCGATAGGCGCGTTGTTAAATTTGAGTTTCATGTTATTGATGGATACGTTGCGGTAATTATCAACGATCCTGTCCGTCCTGAAGCAAAAGATGTCTCTAATGGACTGATACGGTGGTGGAATAGTAAATTGTCGCAACACTGATTGCTTTTCTTTGAGAGCTCTTTGATAACGGATGTAAGGGATTTCTTTGGTGGTGGAATGCACCCATTTGTAATTGTACAGGCACACCTCACGGAACAGGACTTGGTTGGCCGCGGCGATGGTTGTGATTTTATCTCTGGCGCATATACGGACCAGGTGATCCTGTATCCAGCGATAGGGGGCGTTCGATTTTGCCTTTGGCTTGAGGTGATAAGGCATGGATGGTCTCAACATGGCAATCGTTGAGGACTTGTTTCCATTGGGGGTCCGCCTCATCGGTCATCAGATGATGTCTGTTATGAATTTCATCCCGGCCGCGGACAAAACGAAAGATGGAATGGCTGTCCACGTAGATGTTTAGAGGCATGCCGTATTTCAAAAACACCGTCTGTAAAGCCGTAATATGCGCCCATGTGGATTCACGCAAAACGAGCATGGCATAGAACATAAAGCGGCTGTGGTCATCCAATGATGTGACCAGGCACCATTTTTCTTTGGCCCAGGGTGAGAACAGATGGAGCGAGGAATCATGCTGGGTCAGCTCACCCACATTGTTGGTGATCACTTCGCGGTCATGGGCTTTAACGGCTTTCTTGCGGGCAATGTAAAATCCGTGTTCTTTGGCCCGGTTGATGACCGTAGATAAGGCGACGTCCTGGCCGTCCTTTTCCTGAAGAGTTTGGCGGATGAAGCTGTAGTTGTGC
>JACRHQ010000167.1 GCA_016217585.1 Candidatus Omnitrophota bacterium
AAGGGCCGTCCACCAGATGCAGGTCGTCTTTGAGACCAACCTGGAGATCCTCGATTCGTCGCCGGCCTTCGTCGCCGGCCGGGAGGGGCACCAGTTCATCTTCATCGGAAAAGGCCCCGACGTCAGGCTGCAATACATGTGCCTCTGGACACTGGCGGGGACGACCGCCTGGCAGATCACCTACACGGCCATGGCCGCGGATTACGCGAAACACCTCGGCGAAGCCAAACGGATCATGAGTTCATTCCGCATCCAGCAATAAAATGACTTATCCAACATTGGATCAGGAATCCATCACAACTGTGCAAAGCAAGCCGTTATGCCCTGTGTTTGGCCAATGCGGCGGGTGCGCTTACCAGGACATCCCATACGCGCAGGAACTCGACCTTAAACAGCGGCTTGTCAAGGAACTGCTGCGGGAAAAACTCGCCGTCGCCGACGGGTGTTTCGAACCCATTGTCCCTTCACCGGAGCCCTGGCATTACCGCAACCGGCTGGACCTGAAATTTATCCGCACGCGCGACGGCCGCGTCCTCATCGGGTTCACCCCTGCCCAAAACGGGATTGTCCCCGTCCAGACTTGCCCGATCGCCAGGGAGCCGATCGCGGCCTTTCTGCCGGAGTTAAGAAACCTCCTGCAGAAAAACGCGCCGGCGCGTTACCGGCTGGCCAACCTCGTCGTGCGCACCGGCGATGACGGCCGCGTCCAGTGGGGCGGCATCGGCCGGCGTTCCTGCCGCCTGAATCCGGAAGATTATTTGTGGACCGAGGTCGAAGGCAGGCGCATATTTTATTCGCTGGAAACGTTTTTTCAGGCCAACCTTTCGATCCTCCCGGCACTTTTCCGGCGGATCAAGGCGTTCGATTGTTGGCAAAAGAATCCAATTCTGTTCGACTTGTACGCCGGGGTGGGACTTTTTGCCATCGCGCTCGCCGACCAGGCGCAAAAAATATTTCTTCTGGAAGAAAACGTCCAGTCCACGGCACTGGCGCGTCACAACCTGGACTATCATCATCTGACACACGCCGAAATCATCCCGGGGCGGATGGAAGAGACCCTGCCGCCCCTGCTGGCCCAACAGGAAGATGACACGCCAAAAGTTGCAATCATCGACCCGCCGCGCGCCGGCCTGAGCCCCCAGGCGCTCGATACACTGGTCCATGCCAGGGGATTCACGCAGCTATTCTATCTTTCCTGCAATCCCGAAGCTCTCGCGCGGGACTTAGACGGATTCATTGCCCGGGGCTGGAAGGTTGAAAAAATCATGCCTTTTGACTTCTTCCCGAAAACCCGCCATGTGGAAACCCTCGTGCTCCTGACTCCTTGAAGAATTTCCACCCCCGCCGTTTTACTCCCGAAATACGAAACATTTCGGGAGCAAAACGAACCGCGGGGGTATTCGCCACAAGCCAAATGAGGGCGAATAAAAAGTCAACTCATCCATTGCTTTCGACGCCTGTTATATTTATACTAAAACCATATAACTCTTAGAGGCAACACGTCGGGACAATGAGTCTTTACGACAAGAATATCAGCGAAGAAAAGAAGGCCTCGCTCGAATTTGCCGAACAGGCGCGCGAGGCCGAATGGAAATACCCCAGTTTCGCCCTGGAAATTTTCCACGGCAAGGTGGACTGGCCGCTGATCCATCCCTTCCCGGTCCAGTCCGCGCAAGACAAAAGCAAGGGCGACGCCTTCCTTGAAAAACTCGAAGCCTTCCTGAAAAGCAACCTGGACCCCAACGCCGTCGACCAGACCGGGATCATCCCCGACCATGTCATCAAGGGCCTGGCGGATCTGGGCGCCTTTGCCATCAAGGTCCCGACCCAATACGGGGGGCTGGGCATGAGCCAGGTCAATTACAACAGGGCGATCCACCTGGTGTCCAGCTACTGCGGCTCGACGGCCGTTTTGCTTTCCGCGCACCAGAGCATCGGCGTGCCGCAGCCGCTGAAACTCTTCGGCACCGAAGAACAAAAAGCCAGATATCTGCCGATGTTCGCGAAAGGAGCCATCTCGGCGTTCGCGCTGACCGAGTCGCAGGCGGGGTCGGATCCTCGCCGGATGACAACGACCGCCACCCCCACCGAAGACGGAAAATATTTTCTCATCAACGGCGAAAAACTCTGGTGCACCAACGGGAACATCGCCCAGGTGATCGTCGTGATGGCGGTCACCCCGCCTAAAATCGTGGCCGGCAAGGAGCACAAGCAGATCACCGCCTTCATCGTCGAGACAAACACGCCCGGTTTTGAAGTCGTCCACCGCTGCATGTTCATGGGCCTGCACGGCATCCAGAACGGAATTTTGCGTTTCCGCGACGTCAAGGTCCCGCGGGAAAATATTATTTCAGGAGAGGGGGAAGGGCTCAAGCTGGCGCTGATGACACTCAACACCGGACGGCTCACCCTCCCGGCGGCCTCCACGGGGATCGCCAAGTGGTGCCTGCGGGTCGCGCGGCAGTGGGCCAAGGAACGCCAGCAGTGGGGCGCGGCCATCGGCGAACACGAGAGCATCGCCGTCAAGATCGGTTACATCGCCGGCCACACCTTCGCGATGGACGCGGTCACCTGGCTCACCTCCGCCATGGCCGACGATAAAAAGAAGGATATCCGTCTCGAGGCGGCCATCGCCAAATATTTTTGCACCTACCACAGCTGGCTCATCGCCGACGAGACCCTGCAGATCCGCGGCGGCTCGGGCTACGAGCAGCAGCCGTCGCTCAAGGCCCGCGGGGAAAAAGACTGGCCCGTGGAACGGGTGCTTCGGGACGTGCGCATCAACCAGATCATCGAAGGGACCTCCGAGATCATGCACCTGTTCATCGCGCGCGAGGCCCTCGACCCGCACCTGGCCAGGCTCAAACCCCTTTTGAGCGGCAAGACCCCGCCCCTGGTCAAACTGAAAAGCGCCGCGCGTCTGTTGAGTTATTATCTGCCATGGTACCCGAAGCTGTGGCTGCCGGCGGGACCCGCGCCGGAAATCCATCCGCGGATGAAACCCCACGCCGTCTACATCCAGCGTTCCAGCAAGCGCCTCGCCCGGACCATCTTCCACCGGATGCTGCGTTACCAGAAAAAAATGGAATCAAAACAGGCGCTTTTAAACCGTCTGGTGGACATCGGCGTCGAACTGTTCGTCATGGCCGCCGCCTGCGCGTACGCCCATCGTCTGGCCACGAAAAAAAACGGGAATAACCATGTCCTGGACCTGGCCGACCTCTACTGCCGGACGGCGCGTGAACGCGTCGACCGGCTGCTGCGCCTGGAACATAACAACAGCGACCGGCAAAACCTCACGGTCGCCCGGGAGGCCCTGGCGCGCGAACTGGAATGGCTGGAGAATGATATTATTAAATCGTAGGGGCACCCTTAAAAAGATGGCACCATGCTCAATGCTCCTGTCCCCCCAAATGAAACCGAACGGCTCGCCGCGTTGAGGTCCCTGGATATCCTCGACACGCCGGCCGAAGAGCGGTTTGACCGTATCGCGAGGATGGCGCAACATATCTTCCACGTGCCGTTCGTTACGTTAAGCCTCGTCGACGGCAGCCGGGTATGGTTCAAATCCCGCGTCGGCATTGAAGCCAGCGAAGGACCGCGGGCCGTCTCTTTCTGCGGCCACGCCATGGTCCACGACGGGTTATTGATTGTCCCGGACACCAGGGAAGACCCGAGGTTCGCGGATAATCCCATGGTGGCCGGTCAACCGTACATCCGTTTTTGTGCCGGATATCCGCTGTCGAACGCCGCCGGGTTCAGGATAGGCGCGTTTTGCATCAAAGACACGCGCCCCCGGGAATTAACCGAAGAGGAAAAAAAGATGCTCGTAAGCCGGGCGGCCTGGGCGGAGCTTTAGGTCAACCTCCTTCAGTCCGGGCGTCTGGCCTCCCTCGGCCAGTTGGCCGCCGGCGTCGCGCATGAGATCAATAACCCCATGGGGTTTATCAGCAGCAACATGGACGTCCTTGGCCAGTACGTCGACGATTACGGCAAGGTCCTCGTGATGGCAAACCGTCTCAAGGAAAGCGTCCAGGAAGAGAACCTGCCGAAAGCCAAATCCATCGCCGGCGAAATGACCGGGCTGGAGGCGGAAATCAACCTCGATTACATCATGCGTGACGTGGACCATCTGCTGGCGGACAACCAGAAGGGCATGGGACGCATCCGGAAGATCATAACGGACCTGCGCACCTTCGCGCGGGAAGACCGGGGTGGGATGGAACTCGTGAAAATCGAAGATATCCTCGAGGCGATCCTCACCATCCTGCAGGGGGAAATCCTGCATAAAACCGAATTTAAAAAACATTACGGCGATACGCCGTTTATCCAGTGCAACCCGCAGCGGATCAGCCAGGTCTTCATCAGCCTCTTTCTTAACGCCCTGCAGGCCGTTGACGAGGGAGGAGTCATCGAGATCACGACCTCCCGGCGCGACCAGAATGTCCGCGTGGATATCCGCAATACCGGCAAACCGCCCATGACGCCGCCCTTTGGCGGGATCCTCGCCAAAGGCGGCCGGGAAATCGTCAAAAGACACGGCGGAGACATCCTCGTCCGGTCACGGCCCGGCGAGGGAACGACATTCACGACTCTGTTGCCGATAACGCGGCCGTAAGGCTGTTTTAAAAAGACATGAACATAACTCCGATTGATTTTAATGTCCTCGCGATGGTTATCGCCGTCACCGCGAACCTTTTCGGCTTTTGGCTGAGTTTCAGGACCAAACTGCTGCGGACAGGGGCCATCCTGATATCAACCGGTATTTTGGTCGCCATTACGATCCACGCCGTTGCCGAATTCCTGGAAGCCGCCGGCGTAATACCGATCTGGACCCTTGTCCAGATCATGCCGGTCCTGGTGAGTATCGGCGTCCTCTTGATGGGGGCGGGCGGTCTCCACCTCCTGTACAATGTCACGCGGCCTCTGCGGATCATGACGGACCACGTGCTCTTTTTCTCTTCCCCGGACCTGCCGTTCAAGATCGAACCCAAAATCAAAAATCTGAAAAATGAAATTGGAGACCTGGCGCTTGCCTTCGAGAAAATGGTCAATGACCTCAAGAGGTCGACGGTTTCCCGGGACTACTTTGAAAGCATCCTCACAACCTCAAGTGACGCCTTCCTCTCCATTGACGAGAACAGTTCCATCGTGGAATGGAACCCGGCGGCGGAACGCATATTCGGATGGCCCCACCGGGAGGCCGTCGGGAAACAACTCACCGAAACGATCATCCCCGCACAATACCGCGCGAGACACACGGCAGGGCTGAAACGTTTCCTTGCCACCGGCGAAGGCAGGGTGATCGGAAAGACCCTGGAACTTTCCGCGCTGCACCGTGACGGCCGCGAGTTCCCCGTCGAAATCACCATCTGGCGCACGCACATCGACAAAAAACACCAATTCAACGCTTTTATCCACGATATCACGGAACGCAAAGCCAGGGAAAATGAGTTGCGCAAAACGCTGGAGGATCTCAACAAAACCCATCATGAGCTCAAACAGACGCAAAACCAGCTCGTGCAATCCGAAAAACTGGCCTCCATCGGCCATCTGGCCGCCGGGGTGGCGCACGAAATCAACAACCCCGTGGGATTTATCAGCAGCAACATGGAAATACTCAGCCAGTATCTTGCCGATTGTATCAAAATCCTCAAGACAGGGGACCGGATCAAGGAAAGCCTCGCGCAGGGGGATCTCGCGGGAGCAAAGGCGGCCGCCGAAGAAATGACCGGGATGGAAACAGAGGTCAATCTGGATCACATCGTCCACGATACCCCGGCACTCCTGGAGCACAACCGCAAAGGCATCGAGCGCATCCAGAAAATCGTCACCGACCTGCGCACCTTCGCGCGCGACGGCCGGGATGAGATAGAGTATACCAAGCTCGAGGATGTTGTCGAAAGCATCCTGGGCATCGTGCACAGCGAGCTCAAATATAAAGCCAGACTCGAGAAAGACTACGGCGACACCCCCGCGGTGCCCTGCAACCCCCGGAAGATGGGGCAGGTCTTCCTCAACCTGATCGTCAACGCCCTGCAGGCCATCGAAGAGACGGGGACCATCGGAATAAAAACTTACCGGCAAAACGAATTTGTCTGTGTTGACGTGCGGGACACCGGCAAGGGCATCCCGGAAGATAACTTAACCAGGATATTCGAGCCAATTTTTACGACCAAACCCGTCGGCCGGGGGACGGGGCTGGGGTTGAGCGTCAGCTACGAGATCGTCAAGAAACACGGCGGAGACATCAAGGTACAATCCCGGCCGGGTGCCGGCACGACGTTCACCGTCATGCTGCCTCTCATCCAGCGAGAGATGTCCCCGGAAACGTAAGGAGGTGTCACAATGATCCCACAGAACGCGAAAACCCTGTTAACTAAAGTCCGATCCATCCGATACGCGTTTTTATTCGGATCATCCCTTAAGAGGCCCCTCCCCGGAAGCGATATTGACATATTGATCGGAGGATCTTTGACTCCCCGGGAAAGGACGCATTTATCCATCGAGCTTGAGGGTATTTTCAAACGGAAAGTCGATATCGTAGCCGCCGGCAAGGCCCCCAGTGAACTTGTTTTAAAAGCGTTCGCCACAGGGGTGCCGCTTTTTATAAGAAATAAACGGATGCTGAATCAAGATTACTTCAGGAATTTTTATGAATGCGAGGATAACGTCGCGTTGCGCGCCTTGCGTCTGGCACGCGTGAAAAGGGGGTATCGCCATGGTAGATAAAAATATTCTCGTTGGACGAGTTGAGCAGATTGAAAAACATTTACGTAAAATTGCCGCATACCGGAGGATGTCGCTGGAGGAATTCCTTCGTGATGAAAAAACGCAGGACATCGTAGAATATAATCTTTTTCAAATCGTAAATCATTTTATCGACATCATCCAACATATCGTTGTTGATGAAGAATACGGATTCCCTCAAACGGCATATGAAGCCGCGCAGATCCTGGCGGACAAAAAAATACTGACCGCGAAAGACCTGGAAATATTCAAAAATATGATCGGGTTCCGCAATGTGGTCGGGCATGACTACATCGAAATAAACAAAAAAACGGTATATGACATTCTTACCACGGGAGAAAAAGAGATAAAACGGGTATTATCAAGGATCTCCGAAAAAATTCTTTGAGAAAGGAGTGGGTAGAATGGATAAAAACAGGGCGTTTGCTATTGTCCTCTTCTCATTGATCCTGGCAAGTCCGCGTTTCAGTTACGGCGATGACAGCGAGCGCATCCGCGAGCTTGAACAAAAAGTTGAGGAGCTCACCCGTATCGTCAACGAGTTGAGCGCCCGGCAGCAAACGCCCCCCGCTGTCCGCGAAGAACCCGCTGTCCCGGAAGAAATAAACGAAGATGAAAAGCCCGTTGCCCCCCAATTGACCCTGCGCGGGTTCGGCCACGCACAGTACGATTACGCGCAAACTAATTTTTCCGATGGCACCGCCGGCGACACGAATCATTTTGCCAACGGCGAGCTGGATCTGTTCATCACCTCCCGGGTCGCCGAAAAAATTTCCTTCCTGAACGAAACCGTTTTTGAGTTTAAAGAGGGCGCGTCCCACAACCCGGATGTTGAACGTCTTTTGCTCAAATATGAGGCCAACAATAAATTCAACGTGTCCATAGGGCGTGGGCATACGGCGCTGGGGTACTGGAACCAGACCTTCCATCACGGGACATGGCTGCAAACGACAACCGGCAGACCCGCTATTTATCGTTTGGAAGACCACGGCGGCATTCTGCCGATGCACTTTGTCGGCCTGGAATTCAGCGGCACCTTGGATATGCCGGGCGGAACATTGAACTACGTTTCCAACCTTGCCAACGGCCGCGGGGAAATCGCCGATGAGGTGCAGATGAGCAACGATGACAATGACAGCAAAATGGCCGGGGGCATGCTGACCTACAAAGTTGCCGCCGTCGAAGGCCTCGGTTTCGGCGCTAATTACATACGGGATATTATCCCCGCCAGGGCGGGCACCGCCAACCGCGGGGGCGAGATTGACGAAAACCTCTCCGGGGCCCACATCTTTTATGTGAAGGACCCCTTCGAAGTCATCCTGGAAGGACAGCTCATAAATCACTTTAATCACGCCACCGGCCTCCGGGACGAAACCGTCGGCGCTTACGGGCAACTGGCTTGCAAGATGGGCAAATACAAGCCGTATCTTCGCTTCGACTGGCTGAATATTTCCGACCGGGACCCCTTCTATGAAGGGTTGGTTGAGGATGAAACGTCGCATACGCTCGGCCTGCGCTATGATCTGACGACGTTTAACGCGCTCAAGCTCGAATATCGTCATAGCGACAAGGACAATTCCCGAAGCAACGAAGCGACCCTTCAATCGGCGTTCGCGTTCTAACGGCAACCAAAAGATAATGGAATGCGGTTGAAAAAATATTATATTATTCCAGTGCTGTGGATCGTGCTTTTCGCGGCGGCAAGGCTGTGTTACGGAGGCGAAATCGCCGTCATCGTCAATAAGGATAATGCCATCGAGGATGTTTCTTTCCGCGAGCTGGTCAGAATTTTCAAAATGGAGAAAAAATTCTGGGATGACGGAAAACAGATCTACCTTGTTGTGCAGGGGTCTCCGTCGCCGGAGGAAGAGGCCGTCCTCAAGATGGTCTATAAAATGGACGGCCAGGAACTGAAGAAATTCTGGCTGGCCAGGATTTATCAAGGGGCGATCCCGTCATTCCCGAAAGTCATCGCCTCCAATGAATCGGTTAAAGCGTTCGTGCGGCAGGTCCCGAACGCCGTCGGGTACATCGATGCCGCTTACGCGGATGATAACGTGAAGGTTTTAAAAATCGACGGCAAGCTCCCCGGAGAAGACGGGTATAAACTCGCCGATGGATAAAAAATGACCCATTCGACTACGCTCAGGGTCATCCTGAGCAAACGACGAATGAAATGAGGAGTGCGTCGAAGGATGAAGATCCGGACGAAAATCGCGGTATTGTTCCTCATCCTTTCCCTGGTCCCCCTGATGGTCATGGGAAAATTCGCGTATGAAAACGGCAGGCAGGCGATCAAGGACAATCTGGGCCTGGCCTTTGAGCAGTTGGCCCATACGCAGATAAAAAAAATCGAAGAACGCCTGGAGGACGTATACCAGAACACGGGGCGATGGTCCAGGATGTCCATCATGCAGGAGGTTGTCATCGGAGACATGAACGCCTCGATACAATCGTTTTTGATGGACATAAAAAAAGGGGGCAACGAATTTACCTACCTGGGCGTCATCAATCCCGAAGGCCGCGTTGTCGCCTCGACTCTACCGGAGATGCTGGACAAGGACTTCCCAGGGGTGCCCGTGGAAACGTTCATTCGTTACATAAAAGCGGGCAGACCTCATGTGAGCGATGTCCATTACAGCGGCATCAGCAAGGAATGGGAGATAACATTTTCTTTCCCCATTAAAGCGGAATTCGCGCCGGACAAGGTCATTGGAATCATCCTGGCGGGATGGAACGCGGCAACGCTCTCGCGGATGGTTCACTTATCCGCCAATGAGGGAACAGAACAGGAGGTCAAAGGAAATCATTTTATGTTGATGCGCAATGACGGGCTTATTATTGCCGCGCCTGACTTTGAACAAAGGGACGTTTTTAAAAGTAACCTCCTTGAACGCGGCCTGCGCTCAGCCTTGCTGGCCAGCCGCCAAAACAAAGGCTATCTGGTCGAGAAAGATGAACATGGCACAGAATCCTTGATCGGCTATGATTATGCCCGGGGGCAAAATGATTTTCCGGACATGGGCTGGTTCGGATTTGTCCTTTCAAATACGGACACGGCCTTTGCCTCGATTGAACGGCTGAAGGCCGTCACATTTTCCGGCGGATTAATCGTTATCTTGATCGTGATCGTCTTGTCAGTCATCGCTTCCCGCCGGCTGACAACGCCCTTGTCGGACATCGCGCAGGCGGCCGACGAGCTGGCCCGGGGCAATTTCCAGACACGGGTTGCCATGAACTCAAAAGATGAATTCGCAGACCTGGCCAGGGCCTTCAATACCATGGCCGAAGACCTGCAGAGAACGACCGTCTCGAAAACATACTTTGAAAGCATTATCGCGACCGCGAATGACGCCTTCGTTTCCATGGACCAGGAGGGGACCATCAGAGACTGGAACCAGGCGGCGGAGCGCGCGTTCGGATGGACGCGCGCGCAGGCCCTTGGAAAACCGCTGGAAAAGACGATCATCCCTCCTCAATACCGTGAAGCCCATCTCAAAGGATTAAAGCATTTCCTGGAAACCGGTGAGGGGCCGGTCATCGGGAAGACGCTGGAACTGGCCGCGTTGCACCGCGACGGCCATGAATTCCCCATTGAAATCGCTGTCTGGGTCACTGATCGGACCGATGGAAAATATCAATTCAACGCCTTCATCCGCGATATCACGCAACGCAAGGCCATGGAACGGAAATTCGAAACGATCCTGGAAACGGCCCCGGATGCCATCATTATCGTCGATTCGGAAGGGAAAATTGTCATCATCAACTCCCAGGCGGAGAAAATGTTCGGCTACAACCGGGAAGAATTGCTTGGGAAATTCATCGAGATATTCCTGCCCCAGGAATTGAAACTGCGGCATATCGAACACCGGAAAAAATTCGTTAACACCGGCGAGTCGAGACTCATGGCTGCCGGTCTGGTTTTCGGGGTGACCAAAGACGGCCGGAAGGTCCCTCTGGAGATCAGCCTGGCGCCGATGAAGGCCGGCGGAGAAAACCTTGTTATCGCGACCGTCCGCGATGTCACGCAGCGCAAAGCGAAGGAAGACGAGCTGCGTCACGCGCATCAGGAACTCGCGGAACGGGAGAAAGCCCTGCGCCGGACATTCGGAGATCTCAGCAATGCCCATGAACAACTCAAACAGACGCAAAACCAGCTCGTGCAGTCGGAGAAACTGGCCTCCATCGGGCAGCTGGCCGCCGGTGTCGCCCACGAGATCAACAACCCCGTGGGGTTCATCAGCAATAACATGGAAATCCTGGCGCAATACCTCGCCGGTTACGCTAAAATCCTGACAATGGGGGGCCGGGTCAAAGAAAGCCTCGCGCAAGGGGATCTCGCGGGAGCAAAATCGGCCGCCGAAGAAATGGCCCGGATGGAAAAAGAGATCGACCTGGATTACATCATGAACGACACTCATGCCCTCATGGAGCACAACCGCAAAGGCATCGAGCGTATCCAGAAAATCGTCAACGACCTGCGCGCCTTCTCGCGCGAGGACAAGAACGTCATGGAACGCGTCCAGATCGAAGACGTCATCGAAGGCATCCTCACCATCGTCCACAGCGAGGTCAAATACAAGGCAAAGCTCGAAAAGGATTACGGCGATACGCCGCCCATCGAGTGCAGTCCGCAACGGCTGGGGCAGGTGTTCATCAACCTGATCGTCAACGCCCTGCAGGCCATCGAAGGGACGGGGATCATCGGAATAAAAACTTACCGGCAAAACGAATTTGTCTGTGTCGACGTGCGGGACACGGGCAAAGGGATCCCTCAAGAAAACCTGGACAAAATATTCGATCCCTTCTTTACGACCAAACCCGTCGGCCAGGGGACAGGGCTGGGCTTAAGCGTCAGCCATGAAATCGTCAAAAAACACGGCGGCGAGATGACGGTCCGCTCACAGCCGGACAAAGGGACCACCTTTACCATCAAACTGCCCGTGGACCACGAAAAAGGGACAAACTCATGAACAAAGAAAATCGGGTCCTTAGGACTTTCGCGTCTGTTACACCAACGGGTCCTGCCCCTGCGGCACCCTTGCCGTGCTCGCATAAGGCTGCGCGCGGCAAGGGAACCCGCCTCCGGGTCACCCGTTCTGGTATAACAAACGCGAAAGTCCTGGTCCTGTTTTAAGGAGGCGTCACAATGATCCTGCAGAGGAAGGCATTATCGGCCCCGGGAATTATGGGATTCTTGAGAGAGCACAAAGATATCCTGACCAAATATCAGGTAAAACGGATCGGTCTCTTTGGTTCTTATCTTCACGGACGCCAGAGCGGAACCAGCGATGTCGATTTCCTGGTGGAATTCGTCAAGCCCAGTTTTGATAATTATATGGGGCTCCTGGAATTCCTTGAGCAAGGGTTAGGCCGCAAGGTCGATCTTGTCACAAAAAAAAGTTTGAGCCGTTATATACTTCCACGGGTGCGCAAGGAGGTGAAATGGCATGAAACAGGATGAGAACCATATCCCGAAGCTGCATGAAGCCGTGAAGCGATTGCTCCGGCGACGGAGATAGTCTTCGATCATCTCCGCCGCCGGAGCGGAGATGATCGAAGGGTTGACAGTTACTCTTTTGTGTATTATATTTCTTATTGATGTGTAGAATAGCACCTTGGAGAAATATATGAAATACATTGAATTCAGGGAGAGCATGGGGAAAGAATTCACGGTTTTTTCGCTTGCCGATATACGGCAGGCAGACCCCGCGTTCCACCGCAGACGGCTCAACGAATGGCAGGAAAAGGGGTACCTCCGGAAAGTCATCAGGGGGTATTACATATTCTCCGACTTGGCGCAGGATGAGAAGGTCCTGTTTGAAATCGCCAACCGTATTTACGCGCCTTCCTATGTTTCTTTCGAAATGGCGCTTGCTTACTATCATCTGATACCGGAAAGTGTGTACGGGATCACCTCGGCATCCACGCGCAAGACCATGGGTTTCCCAACGGCGCTGGGGGAGTTTACCTACCGCACCATACAGCCGAAGCTGTATTTCGGTTTTGAATATTTTCCAAATCATGGACGGTATTACAAGATCGCTTCTCCTGAAAAGGCGCTGCTGGATTTTTTTTATCTTAACCCCGGGCTTGATGACGCCCAGAGGTTCGAAGGCCTTCGCGTGAACCGCGAGGAATTGATCAAGGCCGTTGACCGTCGGAAAATGAAGAGCTATTTAAGCGCCTACGCGCAAAAATCTCTCAAAAAAAGAGTAGCGGCTTTTTGGGAGTATATTGAGCATGCTTGAGTTCCGCCAGCTTGAGTCTTTTTATCCGGAACATCTGCGTCCTTTCAAACGCAATATTCTGCGGGAGTATCTGCAGTACAAGATGCTCGCGGCAATTTTTGGCGGTAAATTCGGCGCGAGGCTTGTGTTTATGGGCGGTACGGCGATCCATATCGCGCACGGGCTTGGGCGTTTTTCGGAAGATCTGGATTTTGACAACCAGGGGCTCGCGCGCAATGATTTCCGTCTTTTGGTCCAGGATGTTTCGCGAAACTTGATCCTCGAAGGTTTTGCCGTAGAGACGGGGGTTTCATTCAAGGGGGCGTTTAGCGCGGACATCAAGGTTACGGGCCTTTTGTTTGAGGTCGGCCTTTCCGGCCACAAGGAAGAGAAGGTGCTGGTAAAAATTGATACCGAGCCGCAGGATTTTGGATATTCGCCGCGGCGTGTGATTATTAATAAATTTGATGTGCTTGCCGGCATAAGCGTTGTCCCGGCCGATATTCTTCTCGCCCAGAAGTTTTACGCCATCCTTAACCGCCGGCGGGCCGTGGGAAGAGATTTTTATGACGCGATGTTTCTCGCGGGGAAAACGAGGCCTGACTTCGGGTATTTGAAAGCGAAATATGAAATTGCCGACATGCCGGCTTTGAAGACCGCGCTTCTTGACCGGTGCGCGAAACTTGATTTTAAGCAGCTTGCCAGGGATGTGGCGCCGCTTGTGTTTATTCCCGGCGACGCAAAAAAGGTTGAACTATTCCCGGAGTTCGTGCGGAGGATGGGATGAAAGGGACAAACTCATGAACAAAGAAAACCAGGTCCTGTTTATCGATGATGAAGAAAGTATCGTTGACGGCATCCAGCGGCTTTTTATCAAGGAAGCTTACGGGATCGTCGCGACCACCGGCCTCGAAGACGCCCGCAAGACCCTTGCCGGCCACAGGATCAAGGTCGTCGTCTGCGACCACCGCATGCCGGCCATGCTGGGCGTAACGTTCCTCAAAGAGATCAAACTGAATTATCCGGACATCGTGCGCATCCTTTTTACGGGATATACGGATTTCCCCATGGTCGAGGAGGCCATCAACCAGGGGGAAATTTACCGGTTTATCAGCAAACCCTGGAAGACGACGGAACTCCTGGCCACGGTCCGCCAGGCCATCGCCCATTATGATCTGGTCATGGAAAACAGACTCCTGTTCGAAGAAACCAATATCAAAAACGAGGAACTGGAGATCGCCAACCGCAAGCTCACGGACCTCTACAAAATGCAGCGGGAATTCACCTCCACCGTTTCCCACGAACTGCGCACGCCGCTGGCTTCCATCAAAACGGCCATCGACCTCGTCGCCCGGAAAATGCTCGGCGACATCACCAAAGAACAAAAAGAAGTTTTGGGCCGCGCCAAAAGGAACGTCGAGCGCCTCAGGCGCCTGGTCGACGATATCCTGGACCTGACCAAGATCGAGTCCGGCAAGGTCGAGCTGGACTTCAGGATGAACGACATCAACCGCATCATCCAGGAGGTCGTGGACACGCAGCAGGACGTGGCGCAGAGCCGCGGGTTATACCTCAAGACACAGCTCGACGCGCGCATCCCCAAAGTCCCTGTCGACAACGACCGCATCATCCAGGTCCTGCTTAACCTTCTGCACAACGCGATCAAGTTCACCAAAGAGGGAGGCATCACCGTCACCAGCCAGGATAAATCGGCGAACAACCATATTATCGTCAGTGTCACCGACACCGGCAAAGGCATCGCGGAACAGGACATCCCGAAGCTCTTCCAGAAATTCCAGCAGATCGAGTCGCCGGAAAAAAATGAAGAGGGGGGGACCGGGCTGGGGCTCGCCATCTGCAAGGAAATCGTCGGCCGCCACGGCGGGAAAATGGTGGTGGAATCGGCGTTGGGCAAGGGGAGCACGTTCAGCTTCGTATTGCCCATCCAGGAACGCCGGCTGCCTTACAAGGCATAAAAATTTGAACGAACCAGGAGACGCGATATGAGCAATCAAAAAACAATTTTACTGATCGACGACGAGCTTGATCTCCAGCAGCTGGTCAAGATCGTCCTGAAATCCAAGGGGTACAACGTGGAAACCGCCGACAACGGACAGGAAGCCCTGGACATGATCGAGGCGGTAAAGCCGGATTTGATCATCCTGGACATGAACATGCCCATCATGGGCGGCGTCGAATTCTATAAAGCGATCTGTGACGAGTGGAGCCGGCCCAAATATCCCGTCCTGGTTTTGACGGCCCGCGCCAACATGGAACAACTGTTCCGGGAACTGGAGGCGGACGGCTTTATGTCCAAACCCTTCGAAATCGAGGAACTGCTCGCAGATGTGGAGACGATCCTTCAGAAAAAATCGGGGTCCCCCGGGGAGGCAAAACCCAAAGACAAGAACCAGCCGGTGAAAATCTGTGTCGCCGATAACGACCCCGGGGCCTGCGGCGCGATCGGCGCCGCGTTTTTGACGGCCGGCTTCGAGGTGACCCCGGCGCGCAGCGGGACCGAGGCCATCGACCGCGTCGCCGTCACCGTCCCCGACGCGGCCCTTGTCAAACTGGGGCTGCCCGATTTCTCCGGGGACATGGTCATTTCAAAACTGAAAAAAATGCCCAAAACGCAGGGAGTCAAATTCATCCTTTACACGCAAAAAACGGTGGCGGCGGGCCAGACGATCCCCCAAAACGGTAAAGACGGCATCGAACGTTTCGTCATCTACCAGGACGTCCAGGACCTGGTCCGTGCCGTGAACGAAGTGCTGAAGACGAACAGATAAACAGAAGGGCATCCGGGGATCCGGAAATCAGGGACTGGGATATCCGGGAATCCGGATATCGGGGACATAAAATGCCCCGGATACCCTGATCACCGGATGTCCGGATAACCGGAGACTTAGCTAAAAAGCTTTTAAAATGAGCAACTTGTCTTCCCTCATCAACCGTTTCCATCTGGTCAGACAGATCCCGATCTTCGCCGGGTTAAGCTGGATGGATCTGCACAAGATCGCCCGCAAGTCCGTCATCAGCGAACATAAAAAAGGAGACATCATCTGCCGGCAGGGAGAACCGCCGGATTTTTTTTATTGCGTGGTCTCCGGCCGGCTGCAGGCTTACACGACGGGCGCGGGAGGGAGAAAAGGGGACGTGGATTTCATCCACCGGGGAATGCACTTCGGGATCGTCTCGATCCTCACCGGCGAAAACCACACGATGACCTTCGAAGTCCTCAACGATTCGATCATCCTGAAAATCGCCAAAGACGACTTCCAGACGGTTTTAACCGACATCCCGCAACTGGGGTTGCGGTTGAGCCAGAGCCTCTCCAAGCGCATCCGCCACGGCAAACACGACGTCAAGTCCGTCTTCGAGAGCACGGTCATCGCCGTGTACAGCCCCGTCCAGGGGACCGGCAGCTCGACATACGCGGTCAACCTCGCCTTGAGCATCCAGAAGGAGACCAAAAAAAACGTCATCTTCATCAACATCCACGCCAACCAGACGCAGCCTCCCGCCGGGACCGGGACCGAAACCCCGGGCACCGGCCCCGCCTCCGACGGCGACGTCCCGCCAAGTCCCGATAAGACCGCCGAAGGCGGGACATCTCCCCGCTGGAAAACGGCCCCGGTCAACCTGGACGAGATCGTCGACGGCCACGAGAAAATCCTGGAACGCGTCATCAAAAAAGAACTGCCTGTGGACCTGCTCAACGTTTCCTTTTCCCCCAACGACGCGGCCCTCAAGCGCCGGATAGGACTTTTCGTGAGCGCCTTCGTCGGCGACTACCATTACGTGGTCGTCGACCTCCCCAACGACATGGACGATATCGTGCTCGAGACTTTGACCCAGGCCGACCTGGTGCACCTGGTGACCTGCGACCGGACGAACGACCTTGAATCCATCCGCAAGGTCGTCGACCATCTGGAGAACGCCCTCCGGGAGAAATTCCGGGAAGAGAGGGTCCGTGTGGTCGTGCGCCCGGTGCAGGATAAAATCTATCTTTCCTTCGAAGACATCAACAAACGCCTGGACTACCGCGTCTATGCCGCCCTGGAGAACCTGCAGCCCGCGGAACTGACCCAGAGGCAGGATTCCGCGCATTTATTTTTCCTCCAGACCGGGCCGCACAGCGAGTACAGCAAAACGGTCACCCGGATCGCGCGGGAGATCGGCGGTGTGTCCGTCGGGCTGGCGCTGGGGGGCGGGGCGGCCCTGGGGATCGCCCACATCGGGGTCTTGCGCGTCCTGGAAAAAGAAAATATCCCCGTCGATATCATCGCGGGAAGCAGCATGGGGGCCATTATCGCCGGGCTCTGGGCCATCGGCAAGGACGCCGCCGAGATTGAAAAAGTGGCCCGCGATTTCGAAAAAAGAAAGAACATGATGGCGCTCCTGGACCCGGTCGTCCCCATCTCGGGGCTTATCGGCGGACGGGCGATCAAATACTGGCTGCGCAAAAACTTCGGAGGACGGACGTTATACAGCACGCGGATCCCGCTCAAGTTCATCGCCTACGACCTTGTCCGCCGGGAAGAACTCGTCCTGGAATCCGGGCCGCTGGTGGAGGCCATCCGCAAAAGCATCGCCATCCCCGGCGTCATCGAGCCGGTCGTGGAAAAAGACCGGCTGATCATCGACGGGGGGGTCCTGAACCCGCTGCCGACCAACGTCCTTGCCAGCCGGCAGATCAAGAAGATCATCGCCGTCAACGTCCTGCAGTCGCCGCACGACGTCTGCGAAAACTTCGCGCTGGAAAAAGACGCCGCGCTCAAAGAAACCCGGATCCCCTTCAGCGACGCCCCGTGGCAATTCCTGAAAATCCGCGCCCTGCGTTTTCTGCTGCGGCCGTTGCGGCATAACATCTCCGATATCATCGTGCGCACCCTGCAGGCGACCGAATACGTCCTCGCTGAACAAAGCGCCCAGCAGGCGGACGTCGTCATCCACCCGGACCTGGTGGGCATCAACTGGTTCGAGCTTTACAAGGTCGAGGAGCTCATCAAGCGCGTGGAGGAAGCCGCCCGCAAGGCCCTGCCGGAAATCAAAAAACTCGTGGAGGCTGAATAACCATGGAAAACCTGATCCAGAACCTGCGGGCCGCAGTCGCCCCTTGCATCCTGATCTCGGGGCTGGGGCTTATCCTCTTGACGATGACCAACCGCCTGGGGCGCACCATCGACCGCATCCGTTCCTTCAGCGTCACCTTGAAACACGCCCCCGCCGAGGAGATCCCTTTGATCAAGGCCCAGGTGGACATCCTTTACCGGCGCGGCCGCCTTCTGCAGACGGCCATCGCGCTGGTCTCGGTCAGCATGTTCTTCGTGGCTTCGGTCATGCTCATGCTCTTTTCGTCGCTGGCATTCAATATCCAGTTTGTCGCCCTGATCAAAATCTTTTTTATGGCAAGCCTGCTGTGCCTGATCGCCTCGCTGGCGTTCTTTTTCCTCGACGTACGCCTCACCCTGGCTTCACTCAAGATGGAAATAGAACACATGAATAAATAAAATAAATTTTATGAAATCCCGTGTTCAAAAAATTAAAGTCGGTTCCCGCGCCAGCCGGCTGGCCGTGGTCCAGGTCGGGGAGGTCCAGGCCCTCTTAAAGGGCAAAGGGATCCGGGTTGTGTTTGAACACAAAACCTGCTCCACCCGCGGCGACCGGGACAAGACGACGTCCTTGACGGCCAACGCCGGAGACGATTTTTTTACCGACGCGCTCGACGATGCCCTTCTGGCGGGAGAGATCGATGCCGCCATCCACAGCGCCAAAGACCTGCCGCAAACGCCGCGGGAAGGACTGACTGTCTTTGCCCTGACGGCAAGCCCTGATGAAACCGATGCCTTCGTCGGGAAGACACCATTTGACCGGTTGCCGGCGGGGGCCAAGGTCGCGACCAGCAGTCCTCTGCGTATGGAACAAGTCAAACAACTGCGGCCGGATCTGGTGACGGTAGATATCCGGGGTACGATCGAAGAGCGCATCCGAAAAATGGAAGAGGGTTATTGCGACGGGATCATCGTGGCCACGGTCGCCCTGAAACGTCTCGGCCTTGAGAAACATATCCGCAATATCATGCCCTGGGAGACAACACCTTTGCAGGGGCAATTGGCAGTGGTCGGCCGAGCGAATGATCCGGCGCTTGAGAATTTATTCGCGCCGATCGACGTGCGCCGAAATTACGGACGCGTCTTTCTCGTCGGGGCCGGGCCCGGAGACCCGGATCTGATCACGGTCAAAGGCGTCCGCGCGCTGGAGGCGGCCGACTGCGTCTTTTATGATTATTTGATCTCCCCCGGACTTCTCGACCACGCGCGAAAAGCGGAAAAAATTTACGCCGGCAAACGCAAAGGCGCCCACGCGATGCCGCAGGATGAGCTGAACCGCCTCTTGCGCCGCAAGGCCATGGAAGGCAAAACGGTCGCGCGGCTTAAAGGCGGCGACCCTTTAATCTTCGGCCGCGGCGCCGACGAGATCGGTTATCTGCGCCAATATCACATCCGGGTCGAAGTCATCCCCGGGGTCAGTTCAGCCACGGGGATCCCTTCGCGGCTGGGGGTCCCGCTGACGGCCCGCGACATTTCTTCCTCCGTCGCCTTTGTCAGCGGCTACCGGCAGGGAGAAAAAGAAACGGGACAGGACCTTTTAGACATCCCGCGGACCGGCACGCTGGTCTTTTTAATGGGCCTGACCAGGCTGGAGCAGATCGTCCGATCGCTTGAGGCCGCCGGCTGGAGCGCGCAAACCCCGGTGATGATCATTTCAAAGGGGACCTGCCCTGAAGAGAAAATCGTCCACGGGACGCTGGCGGACATCCGGCAAAAAACGAAAGGCGAAACGCTGGAGCCGCCGGTTTTAATCATTGCCGGTGAAACGCTGCGGTTCTACCGGCCCGCCCCGGTGCCGCGCGTCCTGTACACCGGCAGTGACCCCGGAGAGTTCCGCGCGCGCGCTGAAGTGATCTTTTTCCCGATGATCGAAATCACGCCGGCAAAACTGACGGCCGTCCGGATAAAAAGGTTGCTGACGGATCTCGTCCATTACGATATAATCCTGTTCACCAGCAAGTTCGGGGTGAAATATTTTTTTGAACTGCTGGCCAGGGAAGGGTACGCGGCGAAAAAATTGAGCAAAAAAACCTTTGTCGCCATCGGACAGTCAACGGCCAAGGCGCTGGCGAAGGAAGGCGTTTCCGTCGCGCTGGTCGCCAAGGTCGAAACAAGCGAGGGACTTTTTCAGGAGATGACCGGGAAGATGAATCTGCGCGGCAAGAGAATCCTTTTCCCGCGCTCGGCGCTGCCTAACCCTTTTCTGAAACGCAACCTGACCAAGCAAGGGGCCAGGGTGGACGAATTGACCGTCTACGACAATACGCCGCCGGCGAAACGCCCGCTGCCGCTCCCGGAGGCGGCGATCGAACGGGTCGTCTTTACCAGCCCTTCGACGGCGCGCAACTTCCTGGCCGCGTACGGCAACATCCCGCGGCATTGGCGGATATCAAGCCGCGGGGCCGCCACCAGCGCTTTTTTGCGCGAGGCCGGCTACGCGGATTTTGAAGAATTGAGGAACGCGCATTGATCATCTACGAAGAAATCTTGCGGGAATTTCAGGAACAAAGGATAAAATACGTCCTGGTGGGAGGTATGGCGCTTAACATACTGGGATCCATGAGGAGCACGGCTGATATGGATATCCTGGTGGAAATGAGCGACCAAAATCTGAAGAAAGTTATCAAGATCCTCACGAAAAACGGATACAGAGTCAAGCAGCCCGTCGATCCCATGGGTATGGCCGATGAGGTAACGCGAAGGGACTGGATTCAAAACAAGCACATGAAGGCCTTCAATTTTTACAAAGATCAGGAGCTTAAAGAAGTCGACATTATCATTGAAACGCCCGTTTCCTACGAAAAGGCCAGAAAGACGGCCATGACCGTCAAATGCGGACGCTTGACATTGCCGGTCATCTCGATTGAACATCTCATCGCGATGAAAAAAAAGTCCAACCGGCCGGTGGATAAACTGGATATCGAAGACCTTAAACGGATAAAAATACTCCGGGAACGGCGCAAATGATTTTCGAATGGGAAACTCACGACCAGCGTCTTCGGCGATTCATGAAAATATCACCTCAAAAAAAGCTGGAATGGCTTCACCAGATGCATGAATTCATGCTGCGCACGTCGAACAGACGCCTGAAGGCCGTCCGGCTTGAACTGAGAAAAAAACGCCAGGAAGCGCGATGATACCCAGCGAGTATGCCATTCGGGACACAATTTTCATCGAGACCTGCGGCTGACCGATGGTTGCGTTATAGGATGAGAATGAAAAGGATAGCTCAGGCACTTGTGAAATTGCGATAAAGGATTATGTGCAAGAAGTTATGGATTGACAGATTCTAAGACACTAAAAATATATTTTACAGATAGTCAGTCTAAATGTATAGTGTAATCCATGA
>JACRHQ010000163.1 GCA_016217585.1 Candidatus Omnitrophota bacterium
CGCGAACAGCTTTCCTCCAGGAATGTATTTAATTCCAGAGTATCCTCGATGACAACCAGGCGGTCCGTTTCCGGGATAAACGAAAAGATGGCGTTCAGCAAGGTCGTTTTTCCGACGCCTGGGCCGCCGGCGATCATAATATTGGCCGGCCGGATCGACATCCCTTCGAGATAAAGCCACAACTGAGCGGCGACTTCGTGCGTGAGGCTTCCTTCGCGGACAAGTTCCAGGATGCTTAACGGCGAAACCTTGGCCTTAGTAATTGTGATCTGCGGCCCGAACGGTGAAAAGATGATGTTCACGCGGCCTTCCAGGTTGGGCAATTCCAGGTTGGCGATCTTGTCCAGTTTCTTTCGTCCGGCAAACAGGAGGATTTTACGGATAAACAGATCCAGTTCCTTGGGAGTGGTAAAGTTCTTGCCCGTTGACATGAATCCCTTCTGGCTATGGTGGATGTAAATGGGCTTGAGGCTGTTGATGATAAGGTCCTCCACGCAAAAATCGCACAAAAGTTCCGTGGCGATGCCATAGGAAAGGAAGTCGCGGATAAACTGGACGCGGGTCTCCTCGTTCTGAAGGTCCTGCTTCAGTTCGCCGAATTCGCCGACGGCAAGGATCCCCCCGAGGGCCTCTTCAACCATCTGCTCGCGCTCTTTCTGCGGCTGCAGGAGGCTCATCCTCCCGCAGAGCGCCTCAACAAGACGAAACTCCAAATCCTGGCATTTTGCTGGGTCCATTTTAATCCCCGGTTAAAAATAAAACCGTTCCTATTATAAAACCAAAAAACTTCTAAGCAAGATTATTCCGCGCTCTTCTTGGGTCTGGCCGTCACAACGGCGGCACGGTTCAAATCGAGATATTGCCTGGCCAGCCGCTGGACGTCCTGCGCGCTCACGCGGTCGATGACCGGCGCGTAATCGTGATAATGCCGGTATCCCAGGCCGTACAGTTCATCCAGCCCGCTGACAAAACTCAAGGCCGAATTTGTCTCCAGGCCGGCCCGGAAATTCCCCTTCAGATAAGTCTTGATGCCGTTTAATTCATCCTGCGATACAGGCTGACCCTGCAACTTGCGGATTTCCTGCTGGATAATCTGTTTGACCTGTTCAACCTTTTCATCGGTTGTCTGGACATAGAAATAAACCCATCCGGCGTCCAGCGCCGGCACCAGGTCACCGCCCAATGTGTACGCCTGCCCCAGTTCTTCCCGGATGCTGTTAAAGAGCCTGCCGTTAAACGGCGACCCCAGAAGCGCCGCCACAACGTCCAGGCCGTAACGGTCCGGACTTTTGAGGTCGACCCCGTGGAACCCGAACATGACCATGGCCTGTTCCTTGTCGAGGGACATTTCCTTCACGCGCGGCGCCGCGGGCGGATCTTCATGCGCTGAATTTAATTTTATCTCTCTCGCGGGCAAGGCGCCGAATTTCTTCTCCAGGAGCGTCCGCATGGCGTCCGCCGGTATATCGCCGAAGACCGAAAGGACCATGTTCGACGGGGCCGCGAACCGCCCGTAAAAACCGGCGACGTCCTTGCGCGTGATCCGTTCGATCGTTGGCGCGCTGCCGAGCTCGTCCATCCGCAAAGGATGCGTCAGGAACAGGGTTTCCCGCAAAGCCAGCGCCGTCGTCTGAAAAATATTATCATCCCGCCGGTGAAGGGCGGCCTTCGTATCCTCTTTCTCCCGGACGAGTTCCTCCTCCGGGAAGGCGGGAGTCTTGACCATCTCTTCCAGCAGCGCCAGCGCCTGCGGCGTGTCTTCGGATAAACATTCGATGTCAAGACCAAAACTGTTTTTGCCGGAAAAAGTCTCCAGGGTCATGCCGGAAGATTCGACTTCGGCGGCGATCTCCCCGGCGCTGTGCGCTTTCGTCCCCTTCGTCCAGAGATCGGCGGTCATGCGCGAGAGCCCGTTAAGCTCGGGGGATTCCTGGCGCGTGCCCCCTTGCAGCGACAGACGGATTGAAACAACAGGCAATGTATGGTCTTCTCTCAACAAGACAACCAGGCCATTCGACAGGACATGCCGCTGGATTTCCCCCGTTTCGACCGGTTTTGATACTTTTTCTTCTTTCTGATCCGTCGGCGGCCTCAAAAGGACAACGGTCAGCGACGGCCCGGTCAGATATTGGTCGGCCACACGCCGGATGTCGTGTCCGCTGACCTTTTTGACCGCTTCAACGTATTTCAGGGAAAACCGGTCATCGCCGGTAAACGCCTCGTCCACGGCCTGCGCGTAAGCCAGGGAAGACGCCTTCTGATGGCTGAAGAGATATCCGCTCAAGACCTGCCGTTTGGCTTTCTCCAGTTCCTGTGTGTTGACGCCCCGCTGCTGCAACAAATGGATTTCGTCCCGGACGGCCCTGACGGCGGGCTCGATGTCCTTGTCCTCCAAAAGCGCCGTGATCCCGAAATACCCGCGGTCCACCGGCGTATAATTGTAGGCCGAAATATCATGCACCAGATTTTTCTTTTTATAAACCTGAAGATAAAGCACAGAGCTTTCCCCCTGCCCGAGGATCATGGCCAGGACATCCAGGGCGTACACATCCTTGTCCAGGAGGCCCACGCCGCTGAAAGCCATCAGAAGCCTCGTCAGGTCCGTCGGATAACGCTCTTCGTAGTGCCGGCCGCTGATCTGCGGCGGTTCCGGGGTGACATGACGCGCCACCTCCCTCTGGCGCGGGAAGCCGGACCAGGACTGTTTGATTTTCGGCAATACTTCCCGCGTCCTGACCGCCCCGGCGACGGATAAAATAATATTATTGGGGACGTAGCGGCTGCGGTAATAATTCCAGATATCTTCCCTGGCCAGACGAAGAAAGGTCTCCTTATAACCGATGATCGGATAACGGTAGGGATGCGCGATGTAAATATTCTGGTCCGCGACCTCGCCGACCCTGCGGTCGGGGTTATCGTTGTCCATGCGCATCTCTCCCAGGATCACCTGGCGTTCGCGCTCGACTTCTTCGGGGCTGATCGTGGAGTTCATCAGCATGTCCGTCAGGACATCCAGCGCTATATCAAATGCCTCGGGAGGAACTTCAATGGTGTAGATCGTATAGTCTTTTCCCGTCGAGGCGTTGATGCTGCCGCCCGCCGCCTGGACCTGCGCGGCGATCTGCCCGACACGCCGCTTTTGCGTCCCTTTAAACATCATATGCTCGAGAAAATGGGAAACGCCGCTGCCGAGGTATTCACCCTCCGTCGCAGACCCTGTTTTGACAAGCGCGTACAGACAGACGACCGGACTTGCCGGCATCTCGCGCGTGAGGACG
>JACRHQ010000171.1 GCA_016217585.1 Candidatus Omnitrophota bacterium
ATTCATGTTCTTGAGCTCGGCCTTGGTCCCGAGCTGGTTGTTGCCGAGCTCGCGCGTGGAGATGTTCGCGTCGCAGCGCAGGCTCCCTTTCTCCATGTCGCAATCGGAAACATCGAGATACTGCAGCGTCAGTTTCAGCGCCCGCAGATAATCGTACGCCTCCTGCGGAGAACGCAGGTCCGGGTCGGAGACGATCTCCATCAGCGGGGTCCCGGTGCGGTTATAATCCACGAGGCTCGCGTTCGCGCGCTCGTCGTGGATCAGCTTGCCTGCGTCTTCCTCCAGGTGCGCGCGCTTGATGCCGATCTTTTTTATCTTGCCGTCGGCCATCGTCACCAGCACATATCCGTCATGGGCGATGGGTTTGTCGTATTGCGAAATCTGGTACCCCTTGGGAAGGTCGGGATAATAATAATTTTTGCGGTCGAACTTGACGAAGGTGTTGACCTTGCAGTTCAGGGCCAGGGCGATCCTCACGGCGTATTCCAGCGCCTTGCGGTTGAGGACCGGCAGCGTCCCGGGCAGGCCCAGGCACACCGGACACGTCTGCGTGTTCGGTTCACGGCCGAACGCATTGACGCATCCGCAAAAAATCTTCGTGCGGGTATTGAGCTGCAGGTGGACCTCCAGCCCGATAACGGTTTCATATTTTTGTTCAATAGCCTGGTTCATAAGGATGCGCGTTTTTTATGCCACGGGGTATTTTGTTCATAGGTGTAGGCGACGCGAAACAGTGTTTCCTCCGCGAAAGGTTTGGCCAATACCTGCAGGCCGACGGGCAGGCCCTCTGTGGAAAACCCGCAGGGCACTGAAATCGCCGGGATGCCGCTCAAGTTCGCCGAGATCGTATACACGTCGGATAAATACATGCTTAAAGGGTCGTCGCTCTTCTCGCCGATTTTAAACGCCGTTGTCGGCGCGGTCGGCGTCAAAATCGCGTCGCACTTGCGGAAGACGTTGTCAAAATCCTGTTTGATGAGGGTGCGGACCTTCAAGCCCTTCAAATAATAATCGTCGTAGTAGCCGGAAGAAAGCGAATACGTGCCCAGCATGATCCGGCGCTTGGCCTCGGGGCCGAAACCCAAATCCCGCGTCTCTTCGTACATGTCGATCAAAGGCGACTTGCGCTCTTCTTTCGGCTGGCGCCGCAGGCCGTACTGGACGCCGTCGTACCTGGCCAGATTGGAGCTCGCCTCGGCGGTGGCGACGATATAATACGCGGCGATCGCGTATTCGGTGTGCGGGAGGGAAACTTCTTCAAAAACCGCGCCGCATTTTTTCAGGACGTCGATGGAGGCCATGACGGCCCGCTTGACCTGCGCCTCGATGCCTTCCACGAAATATTCTTTGGGGATCCCGATCCTTAACCCTTTCACGTCGTTGACCAGGGCCCTGGTGTAATCCGGGACAGGGACATCCGCCGACGTGGAATCATATTCATCATAACCGGCGATGATCCCCAGAAGCAGGGCCGAGTCCGTCACGTCTTTGGTGATCGGCCCAATCTGGTCAAGGCTGGAAGCGAACGCGATCAGCCCGTAACGCGAAACCCGGCCGTACGTCGGCTTTAACCCGACGACCCCGCAGAAGGCCGCCGGCTGGCGGATGGACCCTCCCGTGTCGGAACCCAGCGCCCAGATCGCCTCATGGCCGGCAACGGCCGCGGCCGAACCGCCGCTGGAACCTCCGGGGACGCGGGAACGGTCCCAGGGGTTGCGGGTGGGGCCATAACAGGAATTCTCCGTCGAGGAACCGAACGCGAACTCGTCCATGTTGGTCGTGCCCACAAAAACGGCGCCGGTCGCCTTAAGCTTGCGGATGACTGTCGCGTCATACGGCGGCTTGAATCCCTGGAGGATACGCGAGCAGCACGTCGTCTCGACTCCGGTGACACAAATATTATCCTTGATCCCGATGGGGACCGGGACCGACGGCGAACCGGCCGAGTTGGCTCCGGCGGCGTCATGCACGCGGACGTACGCGTGGATCTCTTTGTCGGCGGCCTTGACCTGGCGCAGGACGCTGTCGTAAACCTCTCCCGGCGAGGCCTTCTTTTTTTCAATCAGGTCGAGGATCTCGCGGGCTGTGAGCTGGTTGATGTTCATCAGATGACTTTGGGCACCTTGAAAAATCCGTTGCGCGCCTCGACGGCGCCGGCCGTCGCCTCGTCCTGCTTCAGGGAAGGCCTGGGGTGGTCCTCCCGGTAGACGCTGTGGATCGGCAGGACATGGCTCGTCGGCTCGACACCGTGGACATCGAGCTTTTCAAGCTTGTGGACATAATGCAGGATATCTTCCAGATTTTTGGTCAGCTGCTGGATCTCATCGCCCTGCAGGTGGATCCGCGAGAGGCCGGCGATATACCTGACGTCATCTCCGGTAATGACTTTTAACGGCTTTGTCATAGACGTTTATAGTAACATCAAACAAAATGGCTGACAAGTACCCCGACGAAATTGTTTTTATATGTTGATTCCTCTAAATTTGCAGTTTGGCCCTGATTTCGTCGGGAATGGCGGCGGGCTTGAAATCTTTTCTAAGGCTGACCAGCGTCACCTGAGCCTCCACCAAAAGCCGCCCGGTCGCCTTGTCATGGACCCTTTGTTCAAACACAAGCTGGGCGGCCGTCATGTCCGTCAGGCGCGCGTCGCAGACGACCGTATCGCCGTAACGCGCCGGGCTCTTGTAGGTCAGGGAACATTTACGGACCGCGTACAAAAACCCCATGCGGCGGAATTGCTCCACGCCAAGTCCTTTTTCTTCAAGGAATTCCGTGCGCGCCTCTTCCAGATATTTAAGGTAATTGGCGTAATAAACGACCCCGCCCGCGTCCGTGTCGTGGTAATAGATCCGTTTTTCCATGCCCCTTCCCCTTCACTTCGACCCTTTTCAGAGTTTATAGTTTTATCATCCTTCCGGCGGGATGTCAACCTCTTCCATGGCCCAAATTTCCCAATTAACCCTTGCGGGGGCAAGAGGCCTGTGCTACTGTGGTTTTGTTTAAAGGAACGAAAATACGGCTATTTAAATCCTGCGAGCGGAGCCCCGGGATGGCTTCAGACCCCCTCATACCGGACGGCGGCGCGGCCGCCGACAAAAGGTATTTCCCGCGGTGGGAAGTCCCCAACCGTGTTATTTATAAACTCCGGGATGACCCCACCCCGCGTCATGGTCATACCCGCGACTTAAGCTGCGCCGGCTCCTGCCTGTTTCTGACAGAACATCTTCCCCTGCGCGAAAAACTCAGCCTCAGCATCCACCTTTCCCCTAAAACCAGCGTTGATGTCCATGGGACAGTGGTCTGGCAGGACATATCCTCGACACCGTACCTGACCGGCGTCGCCTTTTATGAAACCGACGACAAGGCCCAGGATCTGATCCTGCGGCACGCCTTCGAACTGAACCACGACCAGGTCCTCGCCCACTGGTACAAGGGGTGGGAAGGCAGAACTTGAATCGAATTTCATGCTTCGGGCTTAATACTCACATCCTGATTCGCCAGCCGCACATAATCCTCCAGGCTCAAATCTTCGGCCCTTAGCATCGGGTCAATATCGAATTTCCTTAAAAGCTCCTCTGTTTCCCCCTTGCCGTAAATGACCGCCAAAGAATTTTTAAGGGTCTTGCGCCGCTGGCTAAAACAGGTCCTGATCAGTTTGAAAAGGAATTCCTCGTCACGGGCCTTGGCCGCCGGCTCAAGCCTCATGCGCAGCGACAAGAAACAGGAATTGACTTTGGGCGCGGGACTGAAGGCCGACGGCGGGATCTTGAATAATTTCTCGGTCTGCGCGTAATACTGAACGAAACACGACAGCGAACCGTAATCCTTGCTTCCCGGTTTGGCCACGATCCGGTTACCGTATTCGAGCTGCACAGTCAGGTAAAAAACGGGGAATTTGCGACGAAAGGCCAAAACTTTTTCGATAATTGGCGTGGCGATATTGTACGGCAGATTCCCGACGACCTTCATCGGCGCGGACAATTGCTCGAAAGGATATTTCAGCACATCAGCGTGTTCAACGGTGACGTTCGTTCCCGCGAACTCTTTTTCCAGTTGCGGGGCGAGAAAATTGTCTTTCTCGATGGCAAGGACATGTTTGACCGCCGCTGACAACGGCCGCGTCAAAACACCCATGCCCGGCCCGATCTCCAGCACGACATCATCAGGCTGCAGCTCGCACGCCTCAATGATCCTTTGCCGGATACGGGGGTTGATGAGAAAATTCTGCCCGAGAGATTTTTTAGGGAAAAATACTTCTGAAGATGGCGGCCGGCCTTTATTCATACGCCACGGCCAGGTGTTCGTCCAGGAGTTCCTGGTTCAGGCAGGTCCCCTCACTGGCGACGAGCGCCGGGTCGCCGGCCCCCGGCAAGTACAAAACGTCCGCGAGATACCGGTCGAACTTGTCCGTGCGGTCCTTGTAAGTCTTAACAATAATGAACTCGCAGTCTTTAAGCCGCG
>JACRHQ010000164.1 GCA_016217585.1 Candidatus Omnitrophota bacterium
CTCAAGGAGTCGGCATTCGATTCACGCAAAGACAAAATGCCTCTTGAACTGGCCGGGGTTAAACTCCCCGAAATCTATAACTGGCTAACGTTTGTGAGAAAGAACTATAAGAAATCAACCTAATCGTATACCAGTACCAAATTTTCCGTGTAGAAAACATCCCCAAAGGAGGTGAATGACCATGGCCGTTGCCCAACAAAAAAAGACCGCCGCGAAGAAAAAATCCCGGCAGAAGTCCAAGGCCCGGCAGCCGCAAACTTCATGCTGTTCAGGCCACGCTTCGTACCCCAAGCAGACCACATCGTGCTGCGGTTAAAAGGATTGCCCTCTTGCCGGCCCGGAGGGGGGAGCGGCTCCACCGCTTCTCCCGCCGGCAAGGGGTATCCCTTGTCGAGTCCCATGAATACAGAAACCTTCGAGATATCCGAAAATAAAGTCATCATCAAGCTCAACGAGCGTATTTGCGAAACGCCGGGGGAGGTCCTCGCCAGCCCGCTTTTCCGCGCGGTCCTCGAGCGCGTCATCGACAAGCTCGTCCGGAGGGATTCATTCCTCGCCGGTATCTTTGAGCGCCGTCCGGTTGCCGGCGAGACGGTTGCCCTCTTTATAAAAACGCTGGGGGCCCTGGTCCATACGCCTGTCCAGTCGGCCGGGCAGGTTGTCCCGGGGGCAGGGCAATTTCTGAAAGACCCCGCCTTATTCAACGAATTTATCGAATACGTTTACAATTACTGGCGCAGTTTCGACCGGTTCCTCATCGCCAACGACCACGGCCAGGACTGGGACCAGAAACCCTACCGGACGTTTAACGCGACCATCGGGCAGCTGACAGGTTTGATCCGCGGGATGTACCGCGACATCCAGGAAAACGTCACCGGCATCCACCCGCGCATTTACCGGCAGGTGGCCGCCGGGGCGGAGGTGTCCTCGATTACCGCGCTCAAAGAGGTCCAGTTCCCCGCGCCGGTTTATGAAAAGCTCAACGCGGTGCCCGTCATCCGCCAGATCCTGATCTATCCGCCCTTGATCCTCAACCCGCCGATGAACAAACGTACGGGAAAATTTGAGAGGGTGCAGAAAAATCCCCTGGAACTTTTTGACTTTAACCCGGGAGAATGGTTGTGTTATCCGGCGAAAGTCGGTTCGCTGATTATTTTGGTTTATTTCCACAACCGTTTTTCCGAGCTGGGGCATTCGCTGTGCAACCTTTTTGAAATGGCCGAAGACGAAGACCTGGCCCGCAAGCCCGACGGGGTGTACGCCTTCGGCGTGCCGGGCGGTGCGTTGGACGGATTCGGGGCCTTCCCGACCGTGTTCTACGACGACGAGAAAAACGGCGTCCTCGTGGGGGCCGTGCCGGGGCGCAACGAATTCGGATATTTCGGCTATTTGAAAAAAATGGTCTTGACGCTGCATAACATCATTATGATGAAACGCGGCAAGCTCCCCTTCCACGGGGCCTTTGTGCGGATCCTTCTCAAGGGCGGACAGGACGTGAAGGTCCTTTTTGTCGGCGACACGGGGGCCGGGAAATCCGAAACCCTGGAGGCCTTGCGCGAATTCGGCGAGACCAGTATCCAGGATTTGATCGTGATCGCCGACGATATGGGGTCGCTGGAGATCAGGCGGGAGGGGGTCGTCGGTTACGGGACGGAGACCGGGGCGTTCCTGCGCCTCGACGACCTGCCGCCGGGTTACGCGCTCGGGCAGATCGACCGCGCCATCATCATGAGCCCCAACCAGGTCAACGCCCGGATCATCCTGCCGGTCACGACGTTTGCCAACGTCATCAAGGGGCATCCGGTGGATTTTATTTTATACGCCAACAATTATGAAGACATCGATGAGGATCACCCCGTCATGGAATTTTTCCCGAACCCCGAGCAGGCCCTGGGCGTTTTCCGGGAAGGGACCGTGATGAGCAAGGGGACCACCACGACCACCGGTATCGTCCACAACTATTTCGCGAACGTCTTCGGGCCGGTTCAATACAGGGACCTCCATGAAGCCCTGGCGCGCAAATTTTTTCAGGCCTTTTTCAAACACAATATCCCCGTCGGGCAGATCCGCACGCGTCTGGGGCTGGCGGGGTGGGAGCGCAATGGCCCCCGTGAAGCCTCCCGGGAATTACTGGACCTTATTCAGAAAAGTTCACGCTGATTCTTTGACTTTATATAGTTTAACGCCCCCTTGGCTTAATGGATAAAGCACAAGCCTCCGGAGCTTGGGATGGAAGTTCGATTCTTCCAGGGGGCATTTTTTTTGACCTTGATTGATTGTCCGGTAGCCGGCGGAAGGAGTCGGTGGTAGAATATAAGTGGAAAGATCAACCAGGAGGGCGGCGATGACCATCTATAGCCTGGACCAAATCTTGAAGTTGATTATCATCTGGGAAGAGCGGCTGGACAGCTTTTATGACATGATGGAAGAGTACCTGAAGGACAAGCGCTCCCGCGAAACGGCGTTTGTGCTGCAGAGAAGACAGGTCAAGGCCCTGGAAATGCTCAAGGGGATCGACCCGAAAGAATACGCCCATGTCGAGTACGTCAGGAATGTCTCTGATTATCCTCCGCAGAACATCATGTCGCATCTGGAGATCCCGGCGGATTCCTCCCCCAGAGATGTGCTGGAAGCGGTCCTGACCTATGAGGAGGAACTGGAAAAGTTTTACACGCATCTGCGGGACGTCCTGGCTTACGCCAAATCGAAAGAACTCTTTGATATGTTGATCCAGTTCAAGATGGGACAGATCAAAGAGATCCGGGCGTGTCTGGACAGTTATGATCTGGCGCTTTGAGTTTTGGGCTCCTGATAAGTTCTACGAACTTCCTTGACGCGCCTTGCAGACATTTTATAATGAAGACGCCCGAAGAATTTCCCCCTGCACCCGGAACGCCACGGCGGTGGACCCGTGGATGGATAAGGAACTTTCAACAAAGGAGCGCAAGTGAATCCGGCCAAGACGATTCTGGTTGTTGACGACGAACAGGAAGTCCTGGACTTCCTGGAGAAGAAACTTCCCGAACAGGGTTATAACGTGTTACGCGCGGCGACGGCCATGGAGGCGATCCGGGAGGCCAGAAAGAATTTGCCGCAGCTGATCCTCATGGATATCGTGCTGCCGGATATGGAGGGGTCCGAGGCGGTGCGGTTGCTGGCCGAGGCTCCGCAAACTCAAGACATCCCCGTGATTTTCCTCTCCGGCATCCTTTCCAAAGACGACATGACGGACCTGGAGCTCAACGTCGGCGGCCGGCTTTATAAAGCCGTCAGCAAACCCTTTGCCTTCGAAGACCTCTTGACGGAAATCAAAAAAACAATCGGCTGATGGATAACACTCCCGCCGGCCTTTGGGAGGCGTACTATGAGCAAAGAAAAGCGGACCGGGAAGAAAAAGACCGGGATGTCCTTCGGGTTTAACCAGGTCGATACCGAATTCATGTCGGTTTTTTCTCATGAATTGCGCACGCCCCTGGCGATCCTCAAACAGCTCGTGATGCTCCTCTATGACGAAACGCTGGGGCCGGTCAGCGACCGGCAGAAAGAAGCCCTGGTCAAGATGCGCCACAATGTCGACCGGGTCAAGGAGTCTATCGACAAATTGCTGGATATCGCGCGCATTGAACGCAAGGGCTTCGAGCTGCATTACGCGCTGGTCAACCTCAACCAGCTTTTGCTGGAGACAAAGGATTATTTCACGCAACAGGCCGATGAGAAGAAAATCACCATCAGTTACCATCTGCCCCATGAGGACGTGAGCGTCTTTGTCGACGCACAGCGGATCCAGCAGGTCGTTTCGAACCTTGCCGGTAACGCCGTCAAATTCACCGAATCCGGCGGCCGGATACGCGTCGAGCTCGCTATCCTGGAAGACAAGGTGCGCGTCGGTATCGTCGACACGGGCCTGGGGATCGCCGAAGCCGACTTGCCGAAGGTCTTTGAAAAGTTCATCCAGGTCACCCGCCGCCAGGACCTGGAGCAAAAGGGGGTCGGCCTCGGACTTGCCATCGCCAAAGAGCTGGTGGAGCGCCACGGCGGCGAGATCTGGGTTGAATCGCAGCCGGGGGTGGGCAGCCGGTTCTATTTTACCTTGCCGCTGTTCTACACGGCGCATCTGCTGTCCGACCGCATTAAGAAGAGCATCAACAAGCTTCTGGCGCAGAAAGAAACCGTCCATCTGATTAATCTCCTGATTGTCAATTATGAGCAGTTCAAGCGCAGAGTCACCGCCCATCCGCAAAAGATCGCCGAGAACCTCAAGACGATCATCGACGGGGCCTTCCGGGAGTTTTTCAGGGACGGGGACAAAAAACGGCATGTCTTTATAACGGATACGCGCGAAGGCCGTTACAGCCTCATTTTCCACGGGGCGACCGGGGAAAGGATCGAGGAGTTTTGCGCTCTGTTGAGCGAAAAGATCAAGTCCTATTTCGTGGCGAAAAAGATTGAAAACGTCTTTATCGCCTTGGGGATTGTCGCCTACCCTGAAGGCGAGGCGGCCAGGACCGTGGCCTTATCTTCCAATCTGAAGATCAAGGAGATCTATATCGGCGCGGAGATGCGCCAGCATAAAAGGATCCTTTACAAGACGGGCCTCCAGATCATCGTCGACGGCAACGTCAGGGAATTGTCCCAGACGGCGGACCTTTCCAGGGGCGGGATTTGCTTCATCAGCCATAATCCGTGGGAGGTCGACACAAAGATCCGGGCCAGGTTCCATTTGCTCAAGAAAAAGGCGGCCATCGAGACCGGGGGGCGGATCGCCTGGGTCGCCCGCGCAGGGTCTTGCTCGCAAGACCCTGCGCCCCGTTACCGGATCGGCCTGGAATTTGTCGGACTCTGTGAAAAAGACCGCCAGCTTCTGGAGAAAGAATTGAAATTGTATTATGAGTAAGAAAAAGATACTCGTCGTCGATGATGAACAGGACATGCTCTACGCGATCAAGCTGCAGCTGGAGGCCCGCGGGTTTGATGTCTTTACGGCTTGCGACGGGCAGGAAGGCCTCAACATCGCCCGCCAGGAGGCCCCGGACCTTATTATCCTCGATGTGATGCTCCCCAAGGTGGACGGTTACAAGGTCTGCCGTATGCTCAAATTCGACCGCAAATACAATACCATCCCTGTCATCATGTTCACCGCCCGCGTCCAGGAGGGCGACCAGCAGCTCGGTTACGAAGTCGGCGCGGACGTCTATATGACCAAGCCTTTTGACCCCGGCAAATTGCTGGACAAAATCAACGAATTGCTCCGACGGAAATAATCCCCGTCGCAACAGGCAACCGGCATGGAAAATAAGAAAATCGTCAGACGCCAGCGGGAACTTGTCGAGCTCCTCCTCAAACAGAAGTTGATTACCGGGGATATGGTGGAAAAAGCGAGAGAAGAGACGACCCGCACGGGCATGACGATGGACTGCGCCCTGGAGAAGCTGGGTTTTATCACGGCCGAGGATATTGTCAAGGTCCAGGCGCAGGCGCTGGGGATCCCGTACATGGACCTCTCGGATTATATCGTGGACAAGGCCATCGTCGGGCTCTTGCCCGAGTCCGTTGTCCGCAAGTACGGCGCCGTCCCGCTTTTCAAGATCGGCCAGACCCTGACCGTCGGCATGCTGGACCCGCAGGACATCGTCGCCGTCGACCAGATCCGGCGCGTGAGTAAAATCGACCTGATCGAGCCGGTCCTTGTTTCCGGGAAAGGGATCCAGAGGGTCACGGAGGCCTGTTACGGGACGATAAAATCCGTCGACGACATCATCCAGTCGATGAACCGGGCGCGGCCGGCCGTCACGGCCTCGACGGCCACCGACGAGGCGCCGATCATCAAGCTGGTCAATACCATCATCGCGCAGGCCATGCACGACCGGGCGTCCGATATCCACATGGAGCCCGGCGAGGAGAGCCTGCGGGTGCGTTTTCGCATCGACGGTCTTCTGCGGGAGGCCATCGTCCTCCCCAAGAAACTGCAGGGGCCGGTCACCTCCCGCATCAAGATCCTTTCGAAACTGGATATCGCCGAAAACCGCAGGCCCCAGGACGGACGCATCCGGATGAAGATCGAAAACCGCGTCCTCGACGTCCGCGTCTCCACGTTCCCCGTCATGCACGGCGAGAACGTCGTCATGCGGCTCCTGGACAAAAGCAACGTCCTTTTCGGCCTTGAAGAAACGGGGATCTCGGGCAAAGACCTGAAGGTCTTCCGGCAGCTGCTCCGGCGGCCCAACGGGATCATCCTGGTGACCGGCCCGACGGGCAGCGGCAAGACTTCAAGCCTCTATTCGGCGCTGGCGACGATCAACTCCATCGAAAAAAATATCATCACCATCGAAGACCCCGTCGAATACGAGATCCCGCTCATCCGCCAGACGCAGGTAAACCCGGCGGCCGGCATCACCTTCGCCACGGGGCTGCGCAGCATCCTGCGCCAGGACCCGGACATCATCATGGTCGGGGAGATCCGTGACAAGGAGACCGTGGAGGTGGCTATCCAGGCGGCCCTGACAGGGCATCTGGTTTTTTCCACGCTCCACACCAACGACGCCCCCTCGGCCCTGGTAATCCTTAAGCCGATTCCAGTAAAAAGCAAAAAAGTTTTTGCATAAAGGAGTAATTGGGATAAAGATAAAAGCATGAC
>JACRHQ010000165.1 GCA_016217585.1 Candidatus Omnitrophota bacterium
ATCTCCGGGATGCTTTGAGCGGTAGAGGACTCAATCTCTTCTTTCGTGATAACCGTCACATTCCCGGCGATCTTGTAATCATGCTGCGCCATGCGGCTGGCGGTCACGACGATCGGTTGCAACTCGACGGTGGCGGACCAGGCGTTGGATGAAAACAAACAAAACACAATCCATGAACAAGTAAATAATTTTTTCATTCGTTCCTCCGTAGGAGTTACCCCCACTGTTTCATTTTGATTTAATTTGACAGAACAAAATGAAACAAAACGTGGGGGTTATTTGGCCTAACCCAGGCCAAATAAAAAACCCCCACCCCGCAAAATTGCGAAATGGGGAATGCACCCAGCTTGCTTTTTCCCTGTCTGATATATGATCAACCAATACCGTCGCGCGCGGCATCCATTGATTCATGAACTACATCGGCAGGTCTTCTGACTTCCCTTCTTTCCAAGCGGCCTTCCCGTCCATTGAATGGACAGTGGCCTTGACGGGCTCGAAAAGCTTCCTTCCGGCTGACAACGCGCAAGAAGGACAAGGGTTACAGCGGCGGGACCGTCCCTGACTCACACAGGATTCCCCTTTACCTCCTTTTTCAAGGAGACCGATATAGAAAAATCAAAACCTAAAGAACAATGTGCGCCAGGCGCGTGTTTTGCACCTGCCGGGCGGCCCATTCATACGCGCCGAATAAAACGGCCGTATAAATGACCGTGCTTGAAAGCGTGTTCCCGAAAAACGGGACCGCCAGGACAAAGCATTCCCAAAGGCCGGCGGGTGTATGTGCGTACATCCCGGAAACCAGCCAAACGCCGAAATTGGTAATCAGAAAAAAAAGGACCGCCGAGAGCAAACTTGATCCCGCGATCGTTACGACACTTTTATTCTTGCGCGCCCAAAGCCCTAAAACCGCGACCACGGCCACCGCGCCCCAGGTGAAAAGAATCGTGTCGTGCAACCCGAGGAACACATCAGCGACCATCATCATCAGGACAGGAAGAACAATGGCCTGGTTTTTCTTTAAATAGACGCCGCCGAACAAGGCCAGCGCGATGACGGGAGTAAAATTAGGAAGGTGGACGACCAGTCTGGAAACGACCCCGAAAGCCAGTAATAAAATAGCGAGCATATGCCCTCCTTAAAAATTTGTCCTCACTATAACCAATGCGATTTTTAAAGTCAAGAGAAAAACTTAAGCCTTCCAGCGGCCGACGCCGGATTCATGGATCTGGCGCAACGTGTCTTCGAGGGTATATTCCTGCCGCCAATCCGGGTAATGCCGCTGAAATTTTGCCAAACCGCTGATGTACCAGATATGGTCCCCGACGCGGTTTCGGTCGGAATAGATATATTTAAGTTTGCGCCCCGCGATCTTTTCGCACAAGGCGATCGCCTCCAGCATCGAACAGCTGTTAGCTCGCCCCCCGCCGATGTTATAAACTTCTCCCCAGCGCGGGTCCCGGTAAAACGCGTCAAAGGCCGCGACTAAATCGAGGCTGTGGATATTATCGCGCACCTGTTTTCCCTTGTAACCGAACACGGTATAAGCCCCGCCCGTCACACAGCACTTCATCAGATAAGCCAGAAAACCATGGAGCATCGCGCCGGAATGGTTGGGGCCGGTCAGGCATCCTCCCCGGAAACTCGCCGTTTTCATGCCGAAATAACGGCCGTATTCCTGCACCAGGATGTCCGCCGCCGCTTTGGAGGCGCCGAACAAAGAGTGCGTGGACTGGTCGATGCTCATCGTTTCATCAATGCCGTTATAGAAAGGATGCCCGGCGGGAAGCTCCCAGCGCGTTTGCTGTTCCACCAGGGGGAGGGCGTTGGGAAGGTCCCCGTACACCTTGTTGGTGCTCGTGAAGATAAAAACGGCTTTGGGCGAATGCCGGCGCGTCATCTCCAGCAGATTCAGCGTGCCGTTGGCGTTGACGGTAAAATCCGTCAACGGCTCGCGGGCGGCCCAGTCGTGGGAAGGCTGCGCCGCCGTGTGGACGACCAGTTTGATGTCGGAGCCGTATCGGGCGAAAACTTTTTCGAGCCCCTTGTGGTCGCGGATGTCCAGGTTGTGGTGACGGTAATTTTTTATTTTCTCCTCAAGCGCCTTTCTGTTCCAGGCGGTGGAGGCCTCCTTGCCGAAAAAATACCGGCGCATGTCGTTATCGATGCCGGCGACCTGAAACCCGCGGCCGGCAAAATAAGCGGCCGCCTCCGACCCGATCAACCCCGCCGAACCTGTGATGATGGCTACATTCATTTTCAAAAAATGTTTGCGCGATACGAAATTAACGAATATGATGGGGGCATGCTTTTAATAAAAGATATTTTTCAACAAAACAAACGCACGTATTCCTTCGAGCTTTTCCCGCCGAAGACCGAGCAGGGCTTCCAGAACCTCATCGGCACAATCGCCGAACTCGCGGCGCTCAAGCCGGATTTTATCTCCTGCACCTACGGCGCCGGCGGAGGCGGCCGCGGGAAAACGCTGGACGTCGTCCAGCACATCCAGGACAAACATCAGATCCGCGGCCTGGCGCATCTGACCTGCGTGCTGCATACCAAAGACGAGATTAAGGATATTTTAACGGACATCAAGTCCCGCGGCATCCCCAACGTCCTGGCGCTGCGCGGCGACCCGCCGCAGGATAACCCGGGCTGGAAACCGGGCAGGGACAACTTCCGTTACAGCAGCGAACTATGCGCCTTTATCCGCCGGCATTTCGGGGACTATTTCACCATCGGCGTGGCCGGGTTTCCTGAAGGGCATATCCTCTGCCCCGACCGCGACCGGGATGCCCGCTATTTAAAAATGAAAGTCGACGCCGGGGCGGATTTTGTCATCACCCAGCTTTTTTTCGACAATAAAGACTTCTTCGCTTACGTGGACCGTCTCAGGAAGCTCGGCGTCGCGGTCCCCGTCATCCCCGGGATCCTGCCGATCACCAACTACGCCAGCCTCACGCGCTTCTGCCAGTTGTGCGGCGCCACGATCACCAGGGAAGTGAAAAACATCTTCGAGCCGATCGTCGACAACCCCGAGGCGACACGACAGGCGGGCATCGACTTCGCGGTGCGTCAATGCAGGGAACTCCTTGAAAACGGCGCGCCGGGCCTTCACTTCTACTGCCTGAACAAGACCAGCCCTGCTGATCAGATTCTCAAAGCAGTGCGCTGATAAAAATAAGGTTATCCGGTAATCCGGATATCGGCGACCAGGATATCCGGAGATCAGGACATCAGCAACCTATGTTTGTCCCGGATGTCCTGATACCCGGATTCTCTAATCCCGGATTTCCAGATTGCCGGATCTCCTATTTCTTGGCAGGTGCCGCCAGGATCTCTTCGTAATTCCCCGGCAGGCTGTGGTCGACGCCGCGCACAACGCCGTCCGAGTCTATCAAATAAAATGTCGGCACGCCGACCACGTCGTAAGATTCCGCCACCGCAGAATCCTGGTCCAGGAAAACCGTCGCCTGGATATTA
>JACRHQ010000169.1 GCA_016217585.1 Candidatus Omnitrophota bacterium
ACTTTGCGTCCCCAGATGCTCAATGACCGAGGCCAAACCGTTGTGGCCGCCGTCGCTACCTTTGCCGCGCAACCGTATCTGGCCGAAACCGAGGCTAAAGTCATCGCAAACGATCAAAAGATGCGCAAAGTCAAATCCCATCTTCGCGACGGCTTGTTTGACGGCGGAACCGCTGTTGTTCATGTACGTCATCGGCAGAAAACAATGCAGCGCCGCGCTTCCTTTTTTGTCTTGCGCCATCAAACCATTCGCGAAAGAACTTCGACGGAAATCCAGACCATTCTTTTGCGCCAGATGACGAACGACAAGGAACCCCAGGTTATGCCGTGTATACTCGTAATCCCCACCGGGATTACCCAACCCCACAATGAGCCGCGCCTGATCCCTCGTCACTTCATCCCTCGGGAAACTATTCCTTGGCCTTTTGTTCTTTGGCCTTGGATTCCGCTTTATCTTCCTTCTTGGCTTCGCCTTCCTTGGCTTCACCTTCCGCCGGCTTCTTCTCTTTCAATACTTCAGGCTCTTTAGGCCCTTCTTCAGCGGCCACCGCCACTTCTTCTTTCATCGGAGGGACGACGGAAACCAGAATAGTGTCCGGGTCCACCTTGGTCCGAACGCCTTCCGGCAAGGTAATGTCCTTAAGATGTACCGCGTCACCGATCAACAGATGACTGACTTCCACCTCGATCTTCTGCGGAATCTTCGTCGGCAAACAGATAATGGGCAATTCCCACAAAACGTGTTCCAGCGAACCCCCGTCACGTTTAACGCCCACAGGTTCACCCTTGGCAGCGATGGCCACCTTAACTTCAATTTCTTTGGTTAAAGAAATACGGTTAAAATCAATGTGAAGCAACTGGTCGGAAACCGGGTCATGCTGCTCCTCCTTGACAATAACGGAATAGTCCCTGAGTTTTTTCTCCCCCTCCAGGACGTTGAGATGAAAGATCACGTTCTGCCCGCGGTGATGACGCATGATACGCTCATAGGTGTTGCGCTCCACCTTGATACTGGTGGGGTTGCCGCCGTCGCCGTACACGATGGCGGGGATAAAATTCTCCCGTCTTATTTGTTTGACTTGCCGGCTTCCGATCCGGTTACGCACTTGAACATCCAGTTTTATCTCTTCCATTTTAACCAACCACCTTTTTTGTTATCGTGTTTCATCGAATAGACAGCTGATCGACTCCTCGTCGTGAATCCGATGGATCGCCTCACCCAGAAGGTGGGCGACCGTCACCACTTTGATTTTGTTGATTTTTTTCGTTTTGTTCAAAGGGATGCTGTCGGTAATGACCACTTCCTTCAAGGCCTTACAACTCCCGATACGATCGACTGCGGGACCCGAGAGGATCCCGTGGCTGACCGCCGCGTAGACGTCCCTGACGCCCTGCCTGGTCAACGCCCCGATGGCCTCCACGACGGAACCCCCCGTGGCGATCATATCATCCACCAAAACGGCATTTTTACCGCGGACGTTCCCCAGGATATGCATGGCCTCGGTTTTATCCGGGCTGCTTCGCCGTTTGTCCACGATCGCGAGCCCGGCCCCCAGACGCTTGGCGTAGGCCCGCGCCATCTTGATGCCGCCCACGTCCGGCGAAACAACCACCAGGTTCTTAAGCTTCTTGCTTTTAAAATAGTCGCACAGAACGTTGATGGCGTACAAATGGTCCACCGGGATATCAAAGAAACCCTGGATCTGGTTCGCGTGCAGGTCCATCGTCAGGACCCGGTTGGCCCCGGCCGCCACGATCAGGTTCGCCACCAGTTTCGCCGTGATCGGCACCCGCGGCTGGTCCTTGCGGTCCTGGCGCGCGTAACCGTAATACGGCAGAACCGCCGTGATCCGGTCGGCCGAGGCGCGCCGCGCCGCGTCGATCAAGATCAAAAGCTCCATCAAATTTTCGTTGGGAGGCGGACACGTCGGCTGGATGATAAATACGTCTTTGCCGCGGATGTTCTCTTTGATCTCGACCCTGATCTCCCCTTCGCTGAACTTCGACACAAAAACATTCGTCAAAGAGACGTTCAAGTGCTCACAGATGCTCTTTGCCAGTTTGGGATTCGCGTTCCCCGAAAATATCGCTAAACCATTCATCCCCGTTATCTCCTTGGCTTGATCTTTGCCGGAACCCCGACGGCCATACCGCCGTCCGGAACGACTTTCCCTTTAGTCACAACACTGCCCGCGCCGACCACGGCCTTGTTCCCGATTTTGACCGGCGCGATCAAAATGGAATCCGAGCCGATAAACGCGCCGTTGCCGATCCTGGTCTGATTTTTACGCACACCGTCGAAATTCGCCGTGACGGTGCCGGCGCCGATATTGGCATCCGATCCCACCAGCGCGTCGCCCAGGAAACTGAAATGCTTCATCAACGTCTTGTTCCCGACCTTTGTGCG
>JACRHQ010000170.1 GCA_016217585.1 Candidatus Omnitrophota bacterium
AGACGCACCCTTTTTTCTTCTTCAAAATCTGCGCGATATAAGTGACCCGCCACGGGGCCCACAGTTTGTCCATCGTCATCCCTTCAGTTTGACAATCTTCCCTTTGATTTTTCCGGATTCTATTTCCAGGACGCCGTAGGAACGGTAAGGCGCGGTAAAGCCGTCGCTGGGGCTGCCGGGATTAAAATATAAAACTCCGTCGATCTCCTGGTTGAACGGCTGATGCGAATGGCCGAAGACGACGACATCGGGTTTTTGCCCATGGAATTCTTTCCGGACGGTCTCCAGGGTCCTCTCGCGCGGCCCTTCTCCGTGGAAGATGCCGACGGCCACCCCTGCGAGGGTGAAGATCTCGCGGCGGGGAAGGACCCGGCGCAGCTGTGCCTCGTCCATGTTCCCGCACACCGCCCTGACTTCCTTGATCCGGCGGAACGTTTCCAAATCCAGGGACGTGCAGAAATCCCCGGCGTGAATGATCAGGTCCATTTTCTTGAAATCCTCGAGCATCTCGGCGGGGATGTCCAAAGAATGCGTGTCTGAAACGACGCCGATTTTCATCTTATTTTGTATCTTCGGTTTTCGAGCGGCCGTCTTCGACCGCAGATCGAACAATGTAAGGTTTATCAAAAAGAGTCAGCAGACTGTTGATCTCTTCCTGGCTCCATATCCAGAATTTTTCCTGGAGGGCCCGCAGCCGCGTGCTGTCATCCGGTTTTTTCATGGAAATAAAAAGGCATCTGCGGGCCTTCTGCCCGCTTTTACGGGACTCTTCCATGACCGTATTGACCTCGGCCTCGCCGACGTTCTCATCTTTAACGGTGACCAGCCATACTTCGTCCACCGTCGACGCCTTGATCACATCGAAAGAATTCCCCTGCTGCGGGTTGTTCATCTTCATCGGCGCCAGCTCCCGGAAAGCCGGCAGCTTGTATTTACGGCCGTTCAGGTCAAAGGCCTCGTTATCGAAACAGCGCAGGAGTTCCATGATCCGTGAAGACAAATCCTTGCCGGCGGCAATCCTGGAATTCTCCACCGCGCGCTGGAATTCCTCCCGGAACTGCCGGCGGCATTTCTGCGGCTCGCAAACGATGTCCTTGCGCCGCGGCGCGAAGACGTATTTAATCCAATACTTGAGAAGTTTGTTCCGGAACTAATACAAATTGCCGTTTCGGGAAATGAGCCCCTCTTCCATCAGGCGGGTTACCTTCGTCGACAAATGACTTTTGGTCAGACTTAATTCCTCGCACAGGTCGTCCATCTTGTGTTTGTCGCCGGCGATGGCGGTCAAGACCGCGGGGACAAGACGGTTGCCTTTGGCGTTGGCCAGCTCCTGGATCATCAATTCAAAGTGCCGGCTGATCACCCCCAGCGGTCAAAGAGGGTATTCTCGACGGCCTGGGCCAGGGCGGGGATGAAGATCTCGCCTTGACGGTGCAGGATGCTCAAACGCACCAGCTCGGCGCAGAGCAGATGGAGATACGGCGGATACCCGCCGCTAAAATCGGCCAGGAAATCGCATAGCACCGTACTCATACGGATGTCCTGCAGGGATTGCTCGATGAAGCCGCGGCTGGCCTGCGGGTCAAACGGCTCGACATCGATCATCTCGAAATTTCCGAACAACAGCGACAGTTTCTCGGAAAAAATCTTTTTGGCCGTCTGGGGATAGGAGCTGGTGACAATATAAAGACATTTTTTCTGCGTCATGATCTTCTTGCCCAGGTGCTGAAAAACATTGGTGACGGGAAGGTCTTCCAGTTTCTGGAATTCATCAAGGACAAGGACGCAGGGCCGCCCGCTCTCGTTGGTAAAAATTTCCGGCAGGGCCAGAAGCCCCTGGAAGCACGTGCTCAATTTACGGCTGTGGTAATCCTTATAAATCTTGCGGATGACCTGGACGGTGTGGGGGATGGAATCTTTCGTTGATTCCAGAAGGATCGCGATGTCCTCGTGAAGCGCCAGTCCGCGGCTTCTGGAATAGTTATAAAGAAGGCTGCCGGTCAATTTTTCCAGCAGGGTCCGGAAATCCCCGTGCTCCAGGTCCAGGTAGACGGCGGTCACCCCCTCGCCCTCGAGGTTCCCCAGGAAATGCTGCAGGATGGCTGTTTTGCCGATATCGCGTGTCCCCAGAAGCGCAACATTCTGGCGGTATCCTTCCTTGAGATCAAGGACCCGCCGTTGAAGTACGTCAAGGATCGCCGTGCGACCAAAAAAATCCTGTTTTCGAACCATGGATGTTCTCGCTGCTCTACGGCAAATAGTAGAGCGGGTTATCTTCCAGCGCTCTTTTACGGATTTCAAAATGCAAAGAGGGAGCGTTCTCCACGCGGCCAAGCCTGGCAATTTCCTGTCCCTGGCGGACCGAATCATTCAACCGGACAAGCAAACGCTCATTGCGCGCGTACACGGAATAGAGTTCATCCGCGTGGTCCAGGATCACCGTATACCCGTAGCCGGCCAGATAATCCGCGAAGACGACCTGGCCCCGACGGGATGCCCGGACAATCGCCCCTTCCTGGGGTTGAATGTCAATCCCTTTATTGAAATAAGCGCCTTTACGCTCATGGAAATATCCGATGAGTTTTCCGCGGACCGGCCAGGTAAAACCGTTTTCCCTCTCTTCCTTGCCGGAGAGGATTTCCTTTGTGTCATGGACTCCCGGGATAAAGACCAGCTGGTTCTCTTCAACACGGGCGATATTGGGGATCCGGTTGGAATCGATGATATCATCCACCGTCACGTCATAGGCCCTGGCGATGTGCCAGAGGGTTTCCCCCTTTTTGACTTTGTGGTATACCCCGGGACGCCCCTTTTCCGGCCCATAGGCACCCTGCGGGTGGGATCCGCCGACCAGGTAATCCCGTTTGGCCCCCACTGTCGCGCAGCCGGAAACCAGCAATGTCAAAACAACGACAAGTGACAACCCTTGAGTATTAAAAATTGATGTCTTCAGCATAAGTCCATTTAGACCCCCACTGTTTTGTTTCGTTTTTAAAAACAAACGAACCAAAACAATCGTGGGGGTTAATCTGCCTTTTTGAAAAAAGGCAGATTAAGCGAGGGACGGGAATCGAACCCGCGTGTTAAGCTTGGGAAGCTTACATTCTACCATTGAATTACCCTCGCAAATTCAGTGACCCCTGACCACTTATTTCTTTTTTAATGTTGCTTACCGCTTTTTTAATATCCCTTGCCTCGCAAATCGCCCGGCAGACGGCAAAACGCCGGACGCCGGTATCGCGCAGCACCGCCATATTCCCGGCGTTGATGCCCCCGATCGCGAAAACCGGAATTTTCATGTCCCGGACAACTCTTGCCAGCAGCGCCGGGTCCATCGGCGCGCGTTCAGGCTTGGTGAGCGTCTTGAAAACGGAACCAAATCCGATGTAATCGGCTCCCTCCCGCTCGGCTTGCCTGGCCTGTTCATACGTTTGACAGGAAATCCCGATGGCAGATTGCCGGCCGATGATCCGCCGCGCGTCCTTGAGCATAATGTCCTCCTGGCCCAGGTGCACACCGTCGGCACCCGCGACAAGGGCCAAATCGACGCGATCGTTGATAATCAAGGGAACACGCCGCTTCGTCGCGCGCGCGATCCCCTCAAAACATTTTAACGTGTCTCTCGCGCTTCCCGTTTTGTCCCGCAGCTGGATAACGTCTGCCCCGAAGCGGACGGCTTGTTCGGCGATCTCAAAGAGCCTGTTATCAGTGTTAACCTGGCGGTCCAGGATCAAATACAGCTTACCCGCGGGCAGCCATTTTCTTTTCAAGTGCATACATCCGGTAGCGCAGCCTTTTAAACCGCGCGGCGACGCCCTTCTCCCGCAGCTTGGCGAATTCCTCCAGCACGCGGATCGATTCCTTGACCCTCTGCGCGTTGGCGTAAAAAATATCTTCGACTTTGCGGCGGGCGAGCTCGCTGTCAACCGTCGTTTTACCGACATCACGCGCCACTTGCCGGGCCGCCATCAGCTTCAGGATCCCCAGGCCGACGGCCGCCGAAGTCAACTGGTGGCGCAGTACCTTGAAATCTTTTGTCAACTGTCTGCGGTCGTACACGAACCGGCAGATGTCCTCACAGACCCTTAAACCTTCTTTGGCCCGGTTCAGGTTCGCGTCCATCACCCGGAACAACCTGGAATCTCTCATGATTTCTGGAGGACCGCCTCGATAATCTTCGTCGACGAATATTGCGGGATATACCGGATGTATTCCACCCGTCCGCCGAGCCGGCGCACGATATCGCTGCCGGCGACCTTTTTGCCTTTCCAGTCGGCGCCTTTGACCAGGATGTCCGGCTTCAGGGCCGCGATCAGGTTTTCAGGCGTATCTTCATCAAAGATCGTCACATAATCGACGCAGGCCAGCGCCGCCAGAACCTTCGCGCGCGCTTTTTCGGACACGATGGGCCGCCGCGGACCTTTAATCAGGCGCACCGAGCGGTCGCTGTTTAAACCGATGACAAGGACCCGGCCGCGGCCTTTGGCCTTCTCCAGATACTGGACGTGGCCCAGATGAAGAATATCAAAACAACCGTTGGTGAAGGCGACCGTCTTTCCCCGACGGCGCAG
>JACRHQ010000168.1 GCA_016217585.1 Candidatus Omnitrophota bacterium
CGCGAGCCCCAGGAGTTTGACGGTCCATTCCCATATATTCAACCGCTGCCGGAACCCGGAGGTCATTGTCCCTCCGTTTTTTTTGAAGGATTTTTTTCGAGCAGGGCCGCCTCGCTGGCTTCGATCAGGTTCTTGAGGATGTCCCATTCCGCTTTAAGGCGGTCTTTGAGCATATACCACGAGCTGTCGTTGCGCTGCAAGGACGCGCCTCCTTTACTCATCAGATTTTCATAAATTTCGATCATGCGCCGCGCGCAGGAACTCATTGAATAATTCTTTGCCGTTTCCTTCGCTCGTTCCTTGAGAGCGCGCGCTGTTTCAGGCGGGCAGCCCAATACCCATGTCAGGGCATCAACAATTTTTTGCTGCTCCGGGCTGTCGACCAGCCGGCCGTTTAAACGGTCTTTGACGACTTCCCTGGTCCCCGGGGCATCCAGCGCCACGACAGGGACTCCCGCGGCCAGGGCCTCCAGGAGCACGACGCCTTGCGTCTCGCTGAGCGACGTGAAGGCAAAAACGTCCATGGCAAAATACGCGTCCACCAGGTCCTGGTCATATAAGAACCCTGTTAAATGAAGCCTTTCGCCGAGCCCGGCCTTTGCGAACGCCGCCTTGATCGTTTCCTGCGACGGCCCTTGCCCGACGACCAACACGTGGGCGCAGGGTTCCTTTTTTAACGATTCGATAAGGCATCCGGTTAAAAAGTCCAGATTTTTTTCCGGGGCCAGCCGTCCGACATGCCCGATGACCAAAGCCCCGGCGGGGATGCGGTTGCGCTCGCGGAAACCCGCGCCGCTTCCGTCCGCAAACCGTTGCAGGTCAACGCCCGTCGGGACAACCTCAACGGGGCTGGTTACCCCACGGCGAAGAAGGATGTCGCGCACGCTCGGGCTGGGGACGATCACCTGGTCCGCCAGGTTCGCGTATCCCGCGGCGACCTCGATGACAAACCTTTTCGCGCTTTCGTTATGGATCGGCAGATAATGCACGTATTTTTCCACCATGATATGATACGTGAAAATCAGCGGCCGGTGATATTGCCGGCTCAAGCGCAGTGCGAAGTCCCCCATAAAAAAAGGGTGGTGGCTGTGCACGATGTCCGGCGAAAATGTTTTCATGATTTTCGGCAAGAGCCCCGGGACGGGCAGGTTGACCGAAAAATCCGTTTTATAAAATTTCTTCAGGGCCGGGACGCGGATGACGTTTTGTTCGTCTTCGGCCTTCCCCTCATAATCGGGGGCGACAATGAGGGCTTCATGCCCCAGGCGCCTGAACTCATCGCAGAAGGAACGGATGGATTGTTCCAGCCCTCCCACCAGAGGGAAATAGGTGTTGGTCATCATCAGAATTCTCACGGTTTCCCCTCACGTTCCAGAACGACAGAACCGGCCCGGGGCGGGGCCTTGACCTTGGGCAAGCCCGGGACACAGACTTCAATTTCCGGTTCCTTGTCAAACCATTTCCCTGTCCATCCGACGACGACATTCCCGCGGCCCGGCTGGATACTTATATTGACCGTTCCAAAGAGGGTCGCCGCGGGGCCGAAAGACAGCTCCGTATTTTCATCCAGCCACGGCAGCGGAATCCCGGAACATAAAATCAAACGGTTATCTTCTTCCCGGAGGAAACAATTTCTCACCATTAAAACCCATTCCGCGGCCGCCCAGACGTGCTGGCCGTCCCCCATGCATCCGCCTTTGGTCCGGGGATGGATCGCCTCGGGCCATTGGCCGGTCGGCGAGGCCAGGGCGGCGATGGCGTTCATCAGGTCGAAATAACGTTTGTCCCCGGCGCGCAGCAAGACCTGGGCGATGTGCAACGTCAGGTAAGGGTTGACGCCGGAATGGGTCATGTCATGAAAAAATCCGTTCTCGAAAAAACAGTTTTCCAGAAAGTATTTCACCGTCTCCAGCAGACGCCCGTCATCGGCACCGAAGATTTGCAGCGGATACCCCGCCGCCAGTGAGCCGATGGCGCCGGAATCCATCCGGCGGTAGGGCGCCGCCGGCATCGCTTTGGTCCCCAGACGCTTGCGGGCTTGCGATAAACTGTCGTCCACGCGCTCCAGATATTCCCGCGCGTCCTGGTCGAACTGTTCGCCGCGGTCGTTATTTCCATACGTTTTTTCAAGATACGCGGCCGCCTGCAGGCCCGCGATCCCCCAGAAGTTATCCCAGTAATAATAATCGTTCGGCCCAAGATGCTCGGCGCTGAACCCCGCCGGAAGAAGTCCCGCGTGAGCGCAAAATGGTCGCGCGGGGAGCCGTTTGCGGGTGATCCACGCCCCCCCTTTACCGATCGTCTTCAGCCAGGCGGGGCTTGGGGGAATTTTCGTCATTTCACAAAACCGGCGGATGATCCAGAGGGCTTCGCCGTTGGAATCCCATTCCCCGTCTTGCGAAAGAAAGTATCCCGAAGGCTGCTGGCGCGCCGGGAAACAGTCAATGGCCCTTTGGACCCTTTGCGTAAATCCCGCGCAGAGCATCGCGTACAGGATAAAGGCGGCGTCCCGGAACCAGAAACGCCGGTAGGTGTAAGGCCCCGGATAAACGTCTTTGGGGGAATGCAGTACCAGTGTCCGCAAGGCCGCGTCATAAAGGAATTGAAAATGCCCGTCGGGGATTCGTAATTGACAGCGGCCTTCCATAAGGGCGTCCCAACGCGCTGCTGGCAGCGCCGCAAAAGCCGAAATTTTTTTTTGTTCTTTTTTCCCGTCCAGGGGGACTTGGAGCGTCACCTGTAACGGATTGTCCGGATGAAGTTTAAACAGGGCGGCCGCCGTCGCCATCCCCACTTCACAGTAAATCCTGGTTTTATCTTCCACCGACGGCAAGCGGCTGTAAACGTCCCCGTGGCGGTAATAGGAGAATTCATACTGGTCCGCCGGTTTTTCGAAATAAACAAAATTTTCCTGGTCGACCTTCCAGCCCCGGCGTCCTTCCAGAAGTTCGATCTCATGGATAAAGCTGACGCCTTCAGGGTTATACGGCCGCAGGGAAATGACCAGCCATGCCTGCCTGTCCGGCAGGCAGGCAGGATGGCCGCTGGAAGCGGTAAACCGGATCTGGCACGCCGGGGATTCTTTAGTCCCGACCGCCTCCACGATTGATGCAAGCGATAACGGCTCCGCTTGTGAAGCGGTGACCACGGCGAGATTGCCCTTGGTCACGAGTCGTTGAGATACGGCCGGTAAGCGGGAAGGGATAAGCGAAACTCCCGACGGGTCCAGGACCCACGCGTCAATGGACCAGCCGTCATACAGAGGCGTCACCAGCCCGCTGGGGTCAACGATGGGAAATTCCTCGAGGTCAGGGATCCCCACCGCGGTCCAGTTGCGGTGGGTCAGGTTAATTTGCGTGAGCGAAAACGCGCGCGGGACGAAGGCCTTGTCCGAGGGATCGAACTGGCGTTCAACCCAGAACGGCCAGACCCAGTCCAGGTTATGCTGGATCGCCTGGCTGTTCATCAGGCCCCGGGCGTGAAGGACCATGCCTTCGCGCAGGAGTTCTTTGGGGGCTAAAACATCCGACGGTTGGGAAAAATTCTGGAATTGTGCCAGCATGGAAATCGGGTCGATGAACCCTTGCCGGCGGGCGACACTGCGGACGATGAACCTCCAGGGGAACCATTTAAGCCACATATTATTCGACCTCAAACGCGTTCTGGATGAGCTCGAGCGAATAGCCGCCGTGATCGTCCGGGATGACGGCCACGACGTCAAAACGTGCGTCCACGTCATCGTCGTTTTGCCCGGCCAGGAACCCCTGCGCCGCGCGGGTCAGCTTCCGCCGCTTGAGCGGCGAAATGGATTCGAACGGATGCCCGTGCCAGGTCTCGGCGCGGCTGCGCACCTCCACAAAACAAAGCGTCGGCCCGTCCCGGGCGATGATATCGATCTCGCCGAAAGGGTTGCGGTAATTGCGCGTGAGGATACGGTAGCCCTTCGCCTGAAGATATACAACGGCCGCGTCCTCGGCCTGTTTTCCCCGCTGGGTTGTGTTTTCGGTCATAGCCCGTAATGGAAACTGCGCCGGTGGATCAGCGAAAGCCCGAAACGTTTGATCGCCATTTTATGTTCCATGGTCGGGTATCCTTTATGCCGGTCAAAGCCGTATTGCGGGAAAACGCGGTGGTACACCGACAGTATCCGGTCGCGCACGACCTTGGCCACAATCGACGCGCAGGCGATCGACAGCACCCGGTCGTCTCCCTGGACAATGGTTTCGTAATGGTAAGGCTGGTCAGATTTGAAACGGTCGCCGTCGACCAAAAGGCAGACGCTGCGCGTGAAACCGTCGTCGTTTGTGCATGAGGCCGGCAGCCGCGCGACGAGGTCCCGCACGGCGTTGTGCATGGCGAAAAACGTGGCGTTGAGGATGTTGACCTCATCGATCACGGTTTCGTTCATGATACCGATGCCGACCCAGGCCCGGGGATAGATTTCATGAAAAGCGGCTTCCCGCTGGGAAGCGCTCAATTTTTTGGAATCGCGGATGGCGACAGGGAATTTGTTTTCTTTGAGGGAAACGGCGGCGGCCACGACGGGCCCCGCCAATGGCCCGCGGCCGGCCTCGTCCACTCCGATGATGAGGCGGTAACCTGCCTTGCGGGTCTTATCCTCGATGGCGAGCATACAGAGTGCTCCACGACCAGGGGAAAATTGGCTAAAGAAAAATATTAAACTGTTGCGGTTCCTGCAACAGTCTGATATTTTCAGACTGTTGCAGGAACAGTTTGGCGCTGGGCCTGAGTTTGTACCCCCAGCTCTTTTTTCAGGCGCGCGGCCTTGCCGGTGCGCCCGCGCAAATAATAAAGCTTTGAGCGCTGCGCGACTCCTTTGCTGACCACGTGCAGGCTCTCGATGACCGGCGAATGGATCGGGAACACTCTCTCCACGCCTTCTCCGAAGGAAACCTTGCGCACCGTAAAACTGCCCTTTAAGCCGCGGCCGGTCTTGCTGATGACGGTCCCTTCAAACGGGTGCAGACGGACCTTGTCCGCCTCGCGCACCTTGACCTTCATCTTGACGGTATCTCCGACGTTAAAGTCGGGGAGTTCTTTGCGAAGAAACTTTTCTTCGACGTGTTTGATGTCTTTTAGAGCGTTGGTTGCGACCATGGAGACCTCACTTGTTTTTCATTAAATCCGGCCTGTTGCGCCGGGTGACGCGAAGCGCCTGTTGGTTACGCCACTCGCTGATGGCTTTATGGTTGCCAGATAATAGCACACCAGGTACTTTTGTGCCACGAAAATTTGCGGGACGCGTGTAGTGCGGGTATTCGAGCAGACCCTCTTCAAAAGATTCATCTTCCAGGGAAGTTTCCTTGCCCAGGACGCCGGGGATATGCCGGGCGACACAGTCGATCAGAACCATCGCAGGAAGCTCGCCGCCGGTCAGGACATAATCGCCGATGGATATCTCTTCATCCACGATTTTTTCCCGGACGCGCTCGTCCACCCCTTCGTAATGGCCGCAGAGGATAACAAGATTCGGGCCTCTGGCCAGGCTTTTGACCAGTTTGTTGGTCAGCGGTCTTCCGGCCGGGGACATCAAAACGACCCTGGCCTTGCGCCGGCCCTTGATTTTTCGGACGGCGTCAAACAACGGCTGCGGCGTCATGACCATGCCCGGCCCGCCGCCGAAGGGCCGGTCGTCGACCTTGCGGTGTTTATCTTTGGTATAATCGCGCAGGTCGTGCAGATGGATGGAAAGTTTTCCGCTTTCCTGGGCGCGTTTCAGGATCGACTCGTCAACAACGGGCGAGAACATCTCCGGGAAAATGGTAATGACGTCAAAACGCAATGGTCTCTCCTTCGACGGCGCAATACCGCGCCAGAAATTTTTTCTGGAAATCCGCGTAGCGGTCCGTTTCGATGGCGGCGCGGATTTGCTTCATCAAATTAACATAAAAGTACACGTTGTGATACGAAATTAATTTCAGGCCCAGGATCTCGTTGACGTTAACGAGATGCCGGATATAGGCGCGGGTGTATTTGCGGCACACCACGCACGTGCATTGCTCGTCCAGCGGGCCAAAGTCGGTCGCGTACCTGGCGTTGCGGATCACTTTGCGGCCCGAAGACGTGAACGCCGAGCCGTTGCGGCCGTAGCGCGTGGGGATGCAGGTGTCGAACATATCGACACCTTCTGCCACGGCGCGTACGATCTGATTCGGCGTGCCGATCCCCATAAAATACCGCGGCCGGTCCGCCGGCAAAAACGGCATCACCCACTCGAGCGTTTCGAACATGACCTCGACGGGTTCCCCCACGCTTACTCCACCCACGGCGTGGCCGTCGAATCCGATGTCGATTATTTCTTGGGCGGAACGCTCGCGCAGGTTTTTAAAGGCCGCGCCCTGCACAATGCCGAATAAATGTTGTTTGCCTTGCATCTTTCGTGCCAGGAAATGCTCGCGGGAACGTTTGGCCCAAAGCGTGGTCCGCCTGACGGAGATTTCTGCTTCCTTGCGTTCGCAAGGATACGGCGCGCACTCATCGAGCGGCATGATCATATCCGAGCCGAGGGCCTCTTCGATCTCGATGACCTTCTCCGGTGAAAAAAAATGTGTCGATCCGTCGATATGCGACTGAAAAGAAACAGCGTCGTCATTTAATTTTCTTAACTTGGAGAGACTGAAAACCTGATAGCCGCCGCTATCGGTCAGGATCGGGCGCTCCCAGCCCATGAATTTGTGCAGTCCTCCGGCCTGTTTGATGACTTCCATCCCCGGCCGCAAGAAAAGATGGTACGTGTTCGAGAGGACTATCTGCGAATCCAGTTCCAGCAGGTCTTCATTGGTCAGCGTCTTGACCGTGGCATTGGTCCCCACCGGCATGAAGAAGGGCGTCTGAACATCGCCGTGGGCGGTGCGGACAACCCCGCGCCGGGCATTCGTTTTCGCGTCTTTTTTGATAAGCTGGAACATATCTTGATGTCACCCAGTCACCTGGTCACCCGTCACCGGTGACTTGGTGACCTTGTGACGTGTGACCTTACAAAATGATCATTCCATCCCCGTAGCTCTAAAATCTGTACTTCTCCCGGATGGCCTGCGCATAGGCCTTCTTCATCAATTTTGTTCCGCCGAAGGCGTGGACGAGCCTCAGGAGCGTGCTGCGGGGCAGATGAAAATTGGTGATCAAGGCGTCGGCCATCCGGAATTGATAGCCGGGATAAATGAAGATATCGGTCGCGCCTTTGAGCGGCCCCTTCCCGTTCTTCGAAGAGATGGTCTCCAGCACGCGGCACGCGGTCGTTCCCACGGCAACGACCTTGCGTCCCTCCGATTTCGCCCGTCCGATGGCCGTGAAGCTTTTGCGCGTCAGTTCATAATCTTCCGTGTGCATCCGGTGCCGGGTAATATCTTCGGCCTCCACCATACGAAACGTCGCGTAGTTGACATGCAGGGTGACCGCTTCAACAAGGTGCCCCGCGCCGCGCAGTTCATTTAACAGCGCCGGCGTAAAATGCAAGCCGGCCGTCGGCGAGGCCACCGATCCGCTGCGGCGCGCGTAAACGGTCTGGTAATAGTCCCGGTCGAGCGGTTCATCGGGACGCTTGATGTACGGCGGCAGCGGCATGTGCCCGTGTTTTTTCAATTGCGCCGCCACGTCCTTGCGGTTGAAACGCACGATCCGTTTTTCTTTATCGACCACCTCGGCGGTCAGGCTTCCTCTGTTAAACTGTATTTTTTCATTTAATTTGAGCCGGTTGAGCGGCCGGATCAATGCTTCATAGGAACATCCGTCCCCGCCGGGAATTTTTTTCAGGAGAAAGACCTCGACCTTGCCCGGCGTTTTCTCCCGGCGGCCCAGGAGCCGCGCGGGGATGACCTTGCTGTCGTTAAGGACAAGGCAGGATTGGGCCGGCAGATACTTGCCGACGTTCGCGAAGATATCGTGCGAAATTTTCCTCCGTCCGCGGTCGACGACCATCAGTTTCGCCTGGTCGCGTTGACGCAACGGATATTGGGCGATCAATTCCTGCGGCAGATTAAAGTCAAATTCAGAAAGCTGCAATGTGTCCTTGGAATTCATGGCGGTCAGGGAAGGTCAACGGGCGGTTGGTCACGATAGTCGACGAGCTCCGCGCCGGGATAATAAAAGGAAAGGATCCCGTCGTATTTATGCCGCTCTTCGGCCATCCGGTGCGCCCCCCACTGGCAGAGCCCCACGCCGTGGCCCCAGCCGTTACCGGCGAGGTCGAAATAGTATCCTTTCATGACGATTTCATATTTATTGCTGCGCACGACGTTGGGCCCGAGGATCTCCCGGAATTTTATCCCGGGGACACGGATGGAGTTGCCCTGGCGGTCGGTGATCATCAGCGTCTTGATCCTCCCGCTTTCGTTACGTTCCAGGACGCGGATTTCCTGGACGGTGCCAATCTTGTAACCGCGCGCGTTGAGCCTGTCCTGGACGTCTTTGGAACGGAAATTTTTTACCCAGCTGAAATTCGGTTCCAGCCGGCAGAAGGGGCACGGCACCCCGTACAGAGGCGGCAGGTCGTGGCCCCAGATGTTTTTGGCGTTTTCCGTGTGCCCGCCGCAGGAGGCGTGAAAATACGCCGGCAATATTTTGTTTTTATAGACCAGGACCTGGCCCTCGGTGCGGTTGACCGCGATGTTGGTGCGGAAACGTTCGGCGCTCTTGCCGCCGTAAACCTGCGAATAGATGTCGCCCGTTACGTCATAATCGGCGTTTTTGTTGCGCCTCATCTGGTAAAGCGCGTACGTGCGGGCGGCGACGGCCTGGGCCTTGGTCGCCTCCATGGGCCAGCGGTGCGAGACCTCGTGATAAAGCACGCCTTTGATGTATTGTTCGAGCTCAATCACGTTGACGACAAGGAGTTTTTTGTTGGGCTTTTGAATGATGTTGATTGTCCCGCGGTAGCGCCGGACTTTGCCGGAAAGATGGAAAGCGACGTCTTTCGACGGGATAAGGCTGATTTTTTCGAGCGGGTACAACTGCTCATCGAGCTGGATCCCGGCTCCCCTGGAATATATGCGGAATTCTTCCAGCGTCCTGCCCGTTTTCAGGACCGCGCCTGAAACGGATTCCGTGATATTGTATTTGCCGCGGATGGAAACCGTCAATTCATCCACGTTATCCAGGACGGCCACGCGGACGAACTTCTGTTGTGCCGGTACGGAGGTGCCGGCCGAGGCCTGGATATCCGCCGTCGCCGCCAGACAGGCTA
>JACRHQ010000021.1 GCA_016217585.1 Candidatus Omnitrophota bacterium
AAAAGGGATACAAAAAGCTATTGGTATGGCAAAAAGCCGATGATTTGGCCTACCAAGTATACCTAACAACGAAAAAATTTCCATCAGATGAGTTGTTTGGAGTTACTTCCCAGTTAAGACGATCAGCTTTATCCGTTCCGACCAATATCGTGGAAGGCTCCGGGAGACAGAATAAGGGAGAGTTAAGGCAATTTTTGAATATCGCCCTTGGATCTTTATCGGAAGTTGAATATTTGCTGGAATTCAGTTTGAAGCTTAAGTATTTGCAAAATGAAGATTATGCCAGGCTGGAACTTATTCGAAGCGATGTTGGTGGTTTGCTTTGGAATTTTTATCAGGTTTTATAACGTGTGACGTTGTGACCCGGTGACCTGGTGACTTTTATAAATATACAAACCAACAGCCGCCAACGAGAAAGCAAAGGAGGAGAAACGATGATTCGAAAGTTAATGTTGCTCGGGGTTCTGATGACCTTTCTTTCGGCGACGACGTTCGCGTCCGCCGGTGAAGTGTTTATCACGCCTAACGGCACGAAATACCACAAGGAAGACTGCCGCCTGATCAAGAACAAGGGCAGCCTCACGAAAGTCGACAAAGCGCAGGCCGTCAAGGACGGCTACGGCCCGTGCAAGAAGTGTTTCGCCGAGGACGTCGCTGCCGCGACGCCGGGCGCGGCCGGGCAGGACGCCGGGAATCAAATCAAGGGAAAAAACAAAAAGGGTAGTTAAACAGGCAATTTCTCGTTGGTGGCTGTTGGTTTGTTTCGTCCCTCCGGGATGAAACAGCGGGGGTAAATATACGAAAGGAAAAACAATGGAATCCAATATTCTCACAATACAAGTCAAACGGATCCACCGGCTCGACAACGGCCGGTCGCTGAAGGCCTTCGCCGACATCAACGTCAACGACGCGCTTTTGATCAAAGGCGTGCGGGTCATCGACGGCAAAAAGGGGATCTTCGTCACCATGCCGCGCGAGCAGTCCACCAAGGACAAAAAATGGTACGACACGGTGCGGTGTTTGACGCGCGAGGTGCGGGAACACATCGCCGGTGAAGTATTGAAGGCGTATCAAAAGCAAGAGAATTGACGAGGGCACCGGTTATCTGATGATCCGGAGATCCGGATATCCGGTTTCCCTAGTCACGGGTTACCGGATTCCCGGATGGCCGTCAGTTGAGTATTCAAATAAAAGGAGGGTATCCGCACCTGTGGAGAACAGAGAAGAGTATCAAGGGGGAAAGACCCTGAAAAGGGGACAAACGAGCGGTACTCGCGGATACCTTCCTTTTTAAAAGCCGTATTTCGTCGCCCGTATCTCGTCGTTCGTATCTCGTGGACTGTGAAAAATGGCTGAAAAGATTAGAAATTTTAGAGATTTAAATATTTGGAAAAAAGGCATGGAAATCGTGGAACAGATTTACCAAACAACACAAAAATTTCCTTCCTGCGAGCTCTATGGGTTGACAACACAGATGCGAAGAGCAGCCGTGTCAATCCCGTCTAATATAGCCGAGGGGTTTGCAAGAAAACACGGAGAACGAAGCTGTTTGTTGGAAAAAATAGATCATGTTAACCGTATGACGATGAATTTGATTAAATGTCTGTAGTTAGGGAGTGGTTACGAGATACGAAATACGGGATACGAGATACGAGATACCAACGACGAAGTACTAATGCAAGGGAGGATCTCAATGAAACGAAAGTCGCTACAGTTACTCATCGCCAGTCTGTTCCTGTTCACGAATGTCCACGCCGCGTACGCTTCGCCGACCGGCCAGCTTCCCGCGTTCACGGCCCTTGCCGCGGAAGCCGACCCGCACACGGGCAGCGCCAACTTCGCCGTCCCTGTCGAAGTCCCGCCGGGACGCGGGGGCATCCAGCCCAATATCCAGCTTCAATATAATTCCAGTTCGCCCGATGATATCCTGGGGGTGGGATGGAGTCTGGAATCAGGGGCGGTGCAGCGTTCTTCTAAAGGCGGGGTACCCCGTTACGACGACACGGATACTTTTCTGTTGATACAAAACGGCGGCGTCCAGGAACTGGTTTTGGACACGGTCACGGGGCTGTACCGGGGCAAGGTCGAAGGGGCCTTCATGAAGATCGAACGGACGGCCGGTTCCTGGAAGGTCACGGACAAAAGCGGCATCCAGTATTTCTTCGGCGAAACGCAGGGCTCCCAGGAATACGACCCCGCCGACGGCAGCCGTATCTTCAAATGGTGCCTTGATAAAGTGGAAGACCCGCACGGCAATTACATGACCGTCGAATATTTCCGGGATGAAAATAAATTGTACCCCCAGGATATCCGTTACACCGGCAATTCCCAGCGGGGATGGCCGACGTTCGCCCAGGTGGCCTTTGAGCGCGAAGCGCGCCCCGAGGACCAGATCGACCGCTACAATACCGGCTTTCGCACGGCCATGCGCTACCGTATCAGCGCAATTACAGTCAAGGTCGACGGTAATTTGCAGAGAAGATACGCCCTGGTCTACGACGACAGCCGCACGACGGGCCGTTCACTGTTGACCTCCATCGCGCAATATGGTTCCGACGGGTCCAGTCCCCTGCCGCCGGTGACGTTTTCCTATCAGACCCCGAAAAACCCTGATTTTAATTATGCCGTGACTCCCATGAATAACTCCGTCGCGGGAGATAACCTCTGGAATTACCGTTCCGCGGGTAGTTATGATCGTGGCGGCAGTAATTATGGCCCCGTCCCTCCAGGCGGGTTTGACGTTAGTTGGGGGCCGACATATACGCAATCATCGGGTGGTAACTGGAGCACTAACAGCCGGGGCAGCTTGACTTTTTCAGCCGGCCAGGATTCCGCCCACTGGTTCTGGACATATCTCTACATCGATGGTTCAATCCCGAAGACACTGACGGTCCCTTATACGACTGAAGGTGTCGACGGGGTGTGGGTAAACCAGAATTATGGGACAAACGCCTCTCAATCCTGGACGCTGCAGGCCGGGTATAATCTCGTCGAAATGACGTTTTACAACCAGAATCAGGGTTTCAGTTTCAACCTGAATTATAATCTGGCGGACAATGTTGACTTGATGAGTTCCGGCACCGTGGTCCTGCCGCAACTTTCCGGCGATTTTAACGCCGACGGGCGCACGGACGTCGCCACGTTTACGGCTGCTTCGGGAAAAATTGATGTGGAGCGTTCCGCCGGGACCACGTTCGCCGCTAAAGAGACCTGGGCCAGCGGTTTCGGGACAAACGGCAAACTGGTCCTGGGCGATTTCAACGGCGACGGGCGGATGGATATCGGCGGGTTTGACCCTGCCGGCGGCAACTGGCGCGTCGGTCTCTCCGACGGCAGCCGGTTCAACGACGCGGGGCTGTGGCTCTCCGGCTTCGGGGCCAATGAAGAGCCCAGCAGCGGCGATTTTAACGGCGACGGCCTGGCGGATATTTTGACATTTTACAAGGCCTCGGGCAATTTGTACGTCCGCATCGCCCTGAATAAAGGAGGGAGTTTCGCGGCCCTCTCCGGCGGGCAGAATATCCTGATCGGAAGTTCCGACGACATTCCCATTGTCGGCGATTTTAACGGCGACGGGCAGATCGATTTCGGGGCGTTCAATAAAGCGGGCGGGAACTGGACGATACGGCTCAATACGGGCGACATCCTCGCGGGGTTGAAGCAACTGCCTGCCGTCTCCGGTTTCGGAGCCGGGCGGAATACGGTCGTTTCGGATTTTAACTATGACGGTCTGACGGACATCGGGTATTATGACGACCCGACGGGGAAGGTGGTCTACCGCGTGTCCAAAGGATTGTCTTTCGCCGCCGCGGCACAACTGCCGTTTGTCTTTAATATTAAAGGTCCCAACACGCAGATCCAGTCCGGCGATTATAACGGCGACACCCTGGTCGATTTCGCCGTGTACAATTTGATCGGAAAGCTGGAGATCGCGTTCTCCAGCGGTGTCATGCCGGACATATTGTCTTCCGTTGAAAACGGCCTCGGCGGGAAATCTTCCATCGTTTTTAACGCCGCCGTGAATTATCCGCAGACCTTTTTGCCTTTTCCCATCCAGGTGGTGAAATCCATCACGCAGTCCAACGGTCTGGGGGAATCGTACACAATTAATAATTCTTACGAGCAGGGATTGTGGGACGCGCAAAAAAGGGAATTCCGCGGCTTCGGCCTGGTGCGCACCACCGACCCCGACGGAAACTATTCCGACACCTTCTTTGCCCAGGACGGCATTTATAAGGGAAGGGTCACCGAACAACGCACGTACGACGCCCTTGGCCAATTGTACGGCAAGACGGTCAACACGTGGGCCTATGAGGAGGTGGCCCCCGGGAGCGACTTTATCTATCTGAAACGAAAGGACAATTTTGTTTATGACGGCGACGCGACGGGCCGGCGCTCGGCCGAAGAATTTTTCTTCGGGGAAACCCCGCAGACGGGCAATCTGACCAAGGCGGTACAACTGGGCGAAGTGGATCTTTCTACCGGCAGCGACATCGGCAATGACACGCGCGCGGTGGAGACCGCGTATGTCCAAAATACCTCCGGCGGTAACTGGATCGCTGGTCTGCCGCGACAGACGACGGTCAAGGACAACGCCGGCAATATCGTCCGCCAGGCGTGGTTCTATTACGATGACCAGGGCAATACCGCCGCGCCGGTCAAAGGGCTTTTGACGAAAAAAGAGGATTGGGCCGGGACAGGGAACGTCAACCCGGTCACGCAATACAGCTATGACACGATCGGGAATCTGTTAACGACGACCGATCCCAAAGGCAATATCACGCGCGTCACGTACGACACGACGTACAACATGTTCCCGCTGACGACCGAAAACGCCCTCGGTCATAAGGTCATCAATGAATATTACGGCGTCAACGGGGTCGCGCTCTCCGGCAGCGACGGGTTAAGCGGCCTCTGGGGCCAGGTAAAATCCACGACGGACCCCAACAACCAAAACGGCAAGCGCGTGTACGACGTGTTCGGGCGCGCCACGGCCGCGATCTCGCCTCTGGATTCGATCGCGTTCCCCACCCAAACCACCTCCATTGAATTCCTCGGCAGTTACACCAAAGTCACCACCCGCCAGCGCGTCGAGCGCGGGAAAGCGGCGACGGTCGACACGGTGAGTTTCATCGACGGTTTCGGGCGCCTCGCGCAGACCAAGGCGCGCTCGGAGGTCAACGGCCGTTATGTGATCAACGGACAGACTCAATATGATTCGCGGGGCTTGAAGAGCCGGCAGTATCTGCCGGCGTTCAGCACCAATCCGATGGACGTCATTGATTCCATTGACACCACCAGGCCCAACACATTGATCACTTACGACGCCATAGGCCGGCCGGTCAGGACGACCAATCCCGACGGGACTTTCGCGAACGTTTCTTACGACGATTGGACCACCAGCGCCGTCGATGAAAACGGGCACATACAAAAATCTTATTTCGACGCTTACGGACGGTTGATCACGAAGGAGGAGTATCTGGGCGCCGACGGCCGCAGCCCGAATTACCCCGCCAAGAACTACGCCTTGTACGCCACAACGCTCTATTCGTATGATTCGGAAGGTAATCTCATCCAGACCAAGGACGCGTACAACAATACGACGACGATCACCTACGACGCCCTGGGCCGTAAAACGGCAATGACCGATCCCGATATGGGGAACTGGAGTTATCAGTATGACCTCAACGGCAACCTGACCAGGCAGATCGACGCCAAAGGCCAGACACTGACCTTTACCTACGACGCGCTCAACCGTCTGACCAATAAGACCGACGGCATTAACGGGACGGTGAACGTCAATTATACTTATGACAACGCGTCGAGCGCTAACTCCAAGGGCCGCCTCGCCCAAGCGGCTTACCCCGGCGGGAACACGCAGTTCGCCTACGACGAGCTTGGCCGCGAACTGCAGTCGATCAAACAGATGAACGCGGCGAATTACAGCGTCAACCGTCAATACGACGCGCTGAACAATCTTGCGCAGGTCCAGTATCCGGACCAGAAAGGCGTCTCTTATCAATATAACGCGGCCGGACAGATCGAGGCCGTCACCAATGACCCGACGCTGGTCCCTCCCGTCACGCTTAACGCGCCGGAATTGTACCTGATCCAGACCGGAAGTACCGAGCTCAAACTTTCCTGGGGCAGCGTCATCGATGCCGCCGGGTACAAGATCAAATACGGGACCTCAGGCGGGAATTACACGACGACCCTCGACGCCGGCGGCGCGCTGAGCAAAGTTATTACCGGGCTTACAAATGATACCGCCTATTATTTCGCGGTCGCCGCTTACAACGCGAGTGCGGAAAGCGGCAACTCCAGCGAACGCTCGGCGACCCCCGCGGCGCCCGCGCTCATAACGATGCCGTCGCCGCTGGTCCAATATGCTTTTAACGACAGCGCGGCCAATGCGACGGTGACGGACACCGGGAGCGGCACGCATCAGGCCACCACCGAGCAGACCTCGGCATACACTTCTGATTTAACCGGCAGCGGGACGGCCAGCGCGAGTTCCTGCTTGGGGGGATGCGGCGGCGGTTACGGACCGCAGAAAGCTTTTGATAATGATTTTATTAATTATAACGGCTGGGTGGCGGATAATACAAAAAGCGGATGGCTGGCCTATGAATTTTCATCGGCGCAGAAAATCAACCGGTATGTTATTGCCCCGGCCGGGAACATTAAGCCCAATGATGACGCCAATCCGCACGACTGGACATTTGAAGGGTTTAACGGTTCCGGATGGGATGTCCTCGATACCCGCAGCTATTCCTCCTGGATCTGGCAATCACCCGTTACGTTTAACTTTGCCAATGATACCGCCTACAATAAATACAGGCTTAATATATCCGCCAACGGCGGGCACGTTGAGGTCCAGTTGACGGAAATGGAGATGATGGCGTACGCGCCGCTGTATACCAATACCATCGCCTCAAGTGGTAAATTAAACGGCGCCTTTGACCTTAACGGAACCAGCCAGCTGGTCAACGCCGACAGCCTGCTGGATGTGAAGAACCGTTCCGTCGGATCGATCTCTTTGTGGTTGAGCCCCGACAGCCCTTCGGCCAGCGATGTTGTCTTCTCGTTCGGCGATACCGACGGCTCCAACCGGGTCGAACTGCGCGCGGGTAACGACCTGGAGTTCTACATCGCCAACTCGGTCACCGCGTTGCGCGTAAGCCTGCCGAACGCGTTGATCGCCGGGTTGTGGTCGCATGTCGTGATCGCGCAGGACGGCAACGGCATCAAGGGGTATGTCAACGGCAACGAAGTGGCGGTCACAGTCCTGGACCAGAGCCTGGGCCGGGGCGCGTGGTTCAACAGCACCTGGGGGCTGGACAACGCCCGCATCGGTTGCATGAGAAATAATAATCAAGGCAACTCCAATTATTACGACGGGCGGCTGGATGATTTCCGCTATTATGACTATCCGTTAAAGGCGTCGGAGGTCAAGGCCTTGTACAACGGGGGTTCCGGCACCGAGGCGAAGAACCCGCAATACACGGAATACACGCCGTTGAGTCGGCTGCAGAGCGGGAATGAGTGGTGGGATGCAAAAAACGAGCAACTTGCGTATTCCGTATCTCGTATCCCGTATCTCGTTGCAGATCAACCGAACGAAATACGAAATACGGACGACGAGATACGAGATACGAGCGACGGGATGCGAGATACGAGATACGAGATACGAGCGACGAAAGCATTCCTTTCAAGTGTCGGCGAATGGCTCGAGCGCAACGTGCTCGGCGTGGGTGAGGCCGAGGCGCAGGCGGCGCTGCCGGACAGCTTCAAGCAGGAGACGAGTTCCAACGGACTGGTTTCTATTGAGACGGAGAATTATCACGGGAATGTTTCGCCGCCCGCCGGCACGTCGAGGTGGGACCGGGTGACGACCGCAAGTCAGTCCGGCACCGGGAGCATGAAGGCCAACCCCAACAACGGGGTCACGGACGACATCACTTACGCGACCGCCAGCCCGCGGCTGGATTACAAGGTCAAGTTCGTGAAAACAGGGACGCATTACATCTGGGTCCGGGGGATCGGGGCGACCACGGCGGATGATTCCGTCCATGCCGGCCTGGACGGCCAGGCGTTGACGACGTCGGACAAGATCACCGGGTTTACGACTTCCTGGACCTGGTCGAAGACAACGGCGGACGCGAGCGCCGTGGCGACAATCAACGTCGCCACAACCGGCGAACATACGCTGAATCTCTGGATGCGCGAGGACGGGGTTGTCATCGACAAGATCGTGGTGACATCGAGCGCGACGTACACGCCCTCGGGCACCGGCCCGGCGGAGAGTCCGCAGGTGGTCCCCGCGGCGCCGGTGTTGAACACCGCCGTTGCCGGCACGGGCCAGGTGGCTTTAAGCTGGGGCGCGGTCAGCGGGGCGGCGGGATACAAGGTCGTCCGAAGTCTGGTCAGCAAGAGCTATGGGACGACGGCCACGGATGTGGGCCCGGCTAAAACGTATGCCTATAAGAATTTGACGAACGGCACGAAGTATTATTTCGCGGTGTTCGCGTACAACGCGGCCGGACAATCTATCTACTCCAATGAATTGAGCGCGACGCCGATTGCCGCGCCGGTATTAAACACTGCGACGGCCGGGGACAAACAGGTCACGTTGACCTGGGCCGCGGCCGCCGGGGCGACAGGGTACAAGATTTACTACGGCACCACGTCCAGGGTCTACGGCACGCCGGTCAGCGTCGGGAATCTGACTTCATTCACCTTGACGGGGCTGGTCAACGGGACGGCGTATTATTTTACGGTCAGCGGCACCAACACAAGCGGCGAAAGTATCCGTTCCAACGAAATGAGCGCGACGCCTGTGACGTTGTTGGCTGCGCCGGTTTTGAACGTTCCCACAGCGGGGAACGGTCAGGTGTCGTTAAGTTGGAGCACCGTCGCCGGGGCCACGGGGTACAAGGTTTATTACAGCACGGCCTCCGGGCAGTACCTCGCCATACCGCCCGTCGACGCCGGCGGCGCGACGACCGCGACCGTCACGGGCCTCACCAACGGGACAATGTATTATTTTACGGTCAGCGCCGTCAATGCCGGCGGCGAGAGCAGAAAATCCAATGAAGTAAACGCGACACCCGTTGCGCCGGTCGCGGCCGAGAGCCCGACGCTGTACATCAAGAATGTGGACTATAACGCCGCGGGGCAGATGACGAAGGTGGAATACGGCAATGGCGATATTACGACGTACACGTACAATCCGCTGAACCTGCGTCTCACGCGGCTGTACACGGTGGACAAGAATGGCACGGCCTTGCAAGACCTCAATTACACGTACGATTCCGTGGGGAATATCCTGTCCATCGATGACAAAGTCAACACGGCTGATCAAACATTCAAGTATGACGAGCTCAACCGTTTGACCGAGGCGACGGGGCAGGGGTACGGGACCAAAAGTTACACGTATGATCCGATCGGGAATATCGTCGCTAAAGACGGGAAGACGTACTTTTACGGCGGCAGTAATGGCGGGCCGCACGCGGTCACGGCGTTGTCAGACGGGACGACATTTACGTATGACGCCGACGGGAATATGGTCACGAAAGTCGAGGCGGGCGTCACGACGGCGTACACGTATGACGCGGAAAACCGGTTGGTGAAAGTTACAAAAAATGGTAGCGTGATCGGCCAGTATGAGTATGATGGAGATGGTGGGCGTACCAAAAAGACCGCGACGGTCTCCGGTCAGACCACCTCGACGACCTTCGTCGGCTCGCTCTTTGAAACCTCCGGTGCACGCAATACGAAGTTTATATTCCTCGGCGGGCAACGGGTTGCTGCGGTCACGAACAGTCCCACATTAGGTTCCAGCACGCTTTATTATCACGCGGATCATCTCGGCGGGGC
>JACRHQ010000172.1 GCA_016217585.1 Candidatus Omnitrophota bacterium
GCGAGAAAATCGGCTTTAAAAAATCCTACAACCAGGATGGCGAACTACGGGCGGCTTTTTATTTCGATGAATATGGACAACCGGTAGAATGATTTTCGTCTTTTATGCCATTCCTGTTTTATGCCACCTGTGGTATTGGCAGAATCAGGTGCCATGTGCTATACTTGCATCAGAGAATAACCTAAAGGCAAACCCGTCGCAAGGCGGGGGCGTAAAGCTATAGGGTCCCGCACCCAGCAATCAAAATATTTTTTGCTGGTGTGGGACAGCCAGTTACCGCGAACGAATGCGTAAGTTTCGTATCCAAGACCAGAAACCTATCCATCCGAAACGCGGATGGATTTTTTATGTCGCCCAGAGGGGCGACATAACCCCTCCCCGCAGGGGAGCCTACTCGGCAACGCTTTGATTCATCACGAAACATAAAATATTTCCGTGATGAATCATCTGGGGTGAGAATGGAGAAACCAATGCCTATAAAACCTTTAAACAACAAAAGTTTTACGCTTTCGGAACTGATGATCGCCACCCTTATCTTTACTCTGACATTCGCCGGGGTCATCGTGGTTTTCTTCCGGTGCATGGAATTAAGCGAAATGGCACGCAATACTTCGGCGGCCTTAAACGCCTGTAAAAGCCGGATCGCCTCCATTGAGGATACCGCCTTCAGCCAGATTACAGGCACATATAACAACACGACGTTTACGGCCCCCAATGTCAACGGCATCGGGGTCACCTACGTCACGAGCCCGGGCGCGGACCTGCGGCAGGTGACAACGTCTTTTTCATGGAAAGAAAAAAACGGCAGGTTGATGGGAGAAGACGCAAATATCAACGGACAGATTAACGCCGGTGAAGACGTAAACGGTAACGGGATACTGGATTCGCCGGTCAAACTGACCACTTATATTTATAACACGCAATAGGCTCCGGAAGGGCACTGCGATGAGACTACAAACACAAGGGTTCACATTGGTAGAATTGATGGTGGCCACCCTGATCTTTGCCGTTATCCTGGCCGGCGGTTACGCGGCCCTGCTGGCCGCGCAGTCGGCGTGGTCAACGACGGACACACAGATGCGCCTGCAGCAGAGCCTGCGGCAAACGATCCAAAGGGTCGCCAGGGAGATGGGAGAATCCGGCTCCGACGGCAACGGTAACATGCAAGCGACGATTAACGACAACGCGGGGGTCAATGCGTCGGATATCCTGAAATTTTCGATACCTTTATGTGTCTGCAGCAACACGCCGATTAACGCCAACGGCGACGTCGCCAACTGGGGCGCTCCCTTGATATGGGGAAAAACCAGCTGTCCGGCCGATATCACCCAGGACAGCAATGGTCAGATCAGCATCTGCCACATCCCCCCGGGGAACCCAAACAATAAACAATCCATCCAGGTTGGGGCCGCGGCCCTTGACGCGCATCTGAACCACGGCGACTGGCTGGGGGACTGCGCCCCCTGCAGCATCATGAACAACAAATATATTGAGTACCGCATTGACGCCGGCAGCCAGCTTCTGCGCAGGGTGCTTAGCGACGCGAACGTAGTCGTCAAGGAAGAGATTGTTGCCGACAACATCAACGATTTGCAGGCTGTCTTCAGCGCCAACCAGAACATCGTCACTTTGACCGCCACGGTACGGGCCAATACGGTCTTTGGCAAGCAAGTCACCGTTTCACGCAGTTTAAACGTCCGTCTAAAAAACCGGGGGTGAGACTATGGGACACCGATATAACCGTCTTCAAAAAAATTTGAGTCTCCCGAAACTGGCGAATAATCGCGGGGCCGCCCTGGTCATCGTCCTTTTCCTGATGGTCATTTTTCTTTTTTTGTCTGATATCTTTGTCTTGCGAAGCATCCATGAAAGAAACATGGCCACGGTCGAGCGGGAAACGGCCAAAGCCCTTTACGCGGCGCAAGGAGGCGCCCAGACAGGATTGGACGGACTAGACAATCTCATCAACAATTTTCTCAATAACACGATCGCCAGCTCGAACCCCAGCAGCGTCATCGGGTTCACGACCGGCCGCGTCAACGCGGGAGACGGGATCGGATGGCTGGCGTATTCCGTGCGCAACAACAATGTCCCTGTCCTTACGCAAAACGGTGACCAGGCCGAATACAGCGCCAACGGCGCGGTCGGAGACAACACTTATCAATACAAAATTGTCATCATGGAAAAAAACGACCCCACGGCCGTTTCCACCGACATCTGGGATTTCCCTTACAATTACCGCATCGAATCGGCCGGCACTGCCGGCACCATGTCCGGCGAAGTCCTGGTCAGCGGGGACTTTACCGTCCGCGTGCAGCGCGACAACTTTGCCAAATATTCCCTGTTTACCAACGACCAGACGACACAAAGCGGCAGCTACGTCTGGTTCACGAACAAGACCTATTTCGCCGGGCCGGTGCATACCAACGCCCGGTTCAATTTCGCCCTTAACCCCAGCGGGACTTTCGATAACCAGATCCGCCAGCGCGACCAATTAGCCCGGTTCTACAACAACGGCTCACCCGTTTCCCTCGACGCCAACTATAACGGCGTGCGCGACGTCCCTGTTTTCAATGACACCTTCTCCCGGAATGTCTCGGCAGTCACCTTAAGCTCACCGACGCAACAGACGGATATGGAAAACCAGGCCAAAGGCGGGCAGACTTTTTCTTCCAACGGCATTTATGTCCCCAACAGCGGCGGGAGTCTCACCGGCGGCATCTACGTCCGCGGCAACGCCACCGTCAACATGTCCGTGGACGGCAGCAACAACGCCGTTTACACCGTTAACCAAAGCGGCACGACCAAAATGATCACGGTCAATCGAACCAATAAGACGACAACGGTCGTTGGGACACAGACCAATACCTATAACGGCGCGCCCGACGGTGTTGACGGCGTCGGCACCCTCATCTATTCCACGGGCAGCATCACCGGTCTTGGCGGGACCGTCCAGAGAGATACACAGATGACCATCGCCAGCGCCAGTGATATGGTGATCACAAACAATGTCGTCTATCAGGAATATACGCCAGGTTCCGGGACTCCGGGGATCTCCGGCTACGTGCCGCCCACGGCCGATGGAACAACGAACCTCCTGGGACTTGTTTCCTGGGCAGGGAACGTCCGCATCGGCACCTCCGCCCCCGACAATATCTCTGTCCACAGCACCATCCTGGCGCGCCAGGGCGTATTCCAGGTCGATGATTATAACAGCGGCTCACCGAGAGGGACGGCCACGCTGCTGGGAGGCGTTATTACCGACGATTACGGCGCCTTCGGCACCTTTAACGGCTCCACCGGGCAACAGGTCTCCGGCTACGGACGCAATTTCGTTTATGACCAACGGATGGAAGTGGGCAACGCGCCGCCCTATTTCCCGTCCTTAAATACTTTTATCGCCTTTACCAACGGTATCGCCGATAAACTCGTCTGGCAAGAAGGGGGGACATGGTGAGCTCTAAAAATAAACTGGCCGTCCTGATAAGTCTGTTTGTGTTGTTGATCATCATTACCCTGGTGGTCAACCAGTGGGCGACCAGGGAAATAAAACAATGGACAAACGACGTCCCGGTGCAAGGGCATATGTCGCCTGCCAGGGCAACGCCGTCAACGTCTCCGAAACCGTCCGCCACCGTCGGACATCCCGTCGTCATCGACCCGGACAATGATCCGCTCGCCCCGGTTGTCCCTAACCCCCGCAAGCAGCCCAAGCCTTCCCCGGGCGCTGCAAAACCGCAGAGGGTTTACGAACCTCCCATGAACGAAGTCATCATGGTTCAGTGAACTTCAACCTTCGCGATAAAAAAACCTTCCCTGTGTCCGTCGGGAAGAACGCGCAGGCAGTTTTCAACCTGCCGGTTGAAAGATTTTTTCTGCCACGTCAAAAGCGCCGGATACGAAGTCACCCCCTCAAAAGAAACCGGCTGGACCGTCAGCTCCCGTTGGGTTTTACGCATCAGCCAGTCGATGACCCCTTCGTTTTCTTCCGGCGCGAACGTACAGGTGGAATAAACCAGAACACCGCCAGGCTTCAACAGACGGCTGGCGTGCAGCAGCAACCCTCTTTGCTTGCGCACCATTTCCTTGATCTTGCGCGGGCTCCAATAGGCGTATGTCTCGGGGTCGTCCGTTTTGAAACGCCCTTCCGAACTGCACGGCGCGTCGAACAAGATTCGATCAAATAACTGCGGCGATCGGAACCGGCGGGCGTCGGTGAATTTGAGGGAAACGTTCGTTACACCCGTTTGCGCGAGGACGGATTTTAAACGGTAATAACGCCCGCGCACGGCCTCCACGGCGACAATCTCTCCGGTATTCTCCATCAACGCGGCGATCTGGGTGGTCTTGCTGCCCGGCGCCGCGCACATGTCCAGAATACGTTCACCCGGTTGCGGGGCCAACGCCAGGACCGGCAGCATACTTGAAAAACTCTGACGGTAAAGAGACCCGTCATTGATCAGATCCATCCTCCCCAATTCTTCACGCGAGATCCCCTCCAGTGTCAATGCCTCGGCAGACCAAAGGACTTCCTTGAAAGAAATATTGAGCTCTTTTAGTCTGGCGAGGATCCGGGAACGGGTCGTTTTGAGAGTATTGACGCGGACACTTAAGATTTCGGGACGGGAAAAACCGGCGAGGACATCACGATAACGTCCCTCTCCCACAATCGCCTTCAGGCGCTCTAAGAATATGGACGGTAACTCTTTATTCATTCCCGCGCCTCCGGGCGAGGACATTTCTTATTCCGATAACCGGACGATGATGCCTTTCTTGCGCGCCCGGTGGAGGACATGGCGCATCAGAAGCAGCCCAAGCCCCAGGTAAATCAGGATGAGGCCGAAGCCTTTGATTAAAACGTGCGTCAATGTGGGAGAAAACCCGAAGTATTGCCGGAAATATTCCAGAAAATACGTGACGGGGATTCCACGGGCCAGCCAGTGAAAAAACGGCGGCAGGGTTTCGACGGGATAATAAATTCCGCTGACCAGCATGAACAGATAGGCGAACATCCAGGCCGTGATCTCCGCCTTTTGCCCGAAGGCGAGCAGCAAAACGTTGACCAGCAGCCCCAGCAAAAGCGCGCAGCCAAAAATTCCCGTTAGAAAAATAACGACGACCGGAACGGACGGGAACGGGAACCCGAACAAAATGACCGCGGCCGGCCCCAAGACCGCGAAAATCATCGTGCCGCGCAGGATGCCGTTGAGCCACGATCCCAACAAATTCTCCGTAAGCCCGACGGGCGTCAAGAGCGTCTGTTTGACGCTCTTGGACCAGACTTCGTACAGAAGCCCGTAGGCGACATCCAGCTGCGTTACCTGGAGGATCCCGGCGGTGATGGCCCCGGTCAGAACAAAGGCCAGCGCGTTTTTGCCCATGTGCACAAAGTCGCCCAGAAGCCCGATCGAGACCAGACTTACCACCGGCCAGAACAATAATTCCATGAAGGCGAAAAAATTCCGGCTGCCGAACAAAAAGTTCCGGCGAAAGAAAGCAAAACACCGTTCCCCCCAGAGGATGATCTCTTCCAGCGGCGAACGCGCGGATAAACAAATTCCCTGGGCCTCTCTCCCCCGGCGTTCTCCCATCTTTGTCTCGCCGGCGGGATCACCTGAAAAAAGTTCTTGCGCCCGCGCCCCGGCCAGATCGATAAACACCTGCTCCAGGTCCTTGCCGCCGTACAAACGCTTGAGCTCCTCCGGGGTGGCCGTCTTCAACACCTGTCCTTCTTTAATAAAAACGACGCGCCGGCACAAACGCTCCGCCTCGGTCATATTGTGCGTCGTCAAAAGCACCGTGACCGGCGACTCGCGCAGGATATCCAGGATCGTCTTCTGCAATTTGACGGCGACGTCGGGGTCAAGACCGATCGTCGGCTCATCGAGGAAAATGATCCGGGGGTCGTTAATGAGCGCCTTGGCGATCGACAGCTTTTGTTTCGTGCCGCTGGAAAGTTCGTCGAACGGCACCTTGGCAAAACGCGTCAGTTCGAGCATCGTGAGGAGCTTTCTGATCCTCTCTTCCAGCTCCCGCAACGGCAGCCCGTAAAGCCTGCCGTAAAACCGCAAATTTTCTTCCACGGTCAGGCACCAGGGAAAGTTCGGATACCCCGAAGACATATTGAGAAACGAACGCAGCGTCTTGAAATTTTGGGGCGTGGATTTGATGCCGAGGACCGAAACCGTCCCCGAATCAGGCAAAAGCAGGGTCGAAAGAATGTTAAGGAGCGTCGTCTTGCCCGCGCCGTTGGGCCCAAGGATGCCGACGATCTCACCCTGGCGGATGGTGAGGTTGACGTCGCGCAGGGCGTGGATCCTGCGCCGGCCCCTGGCCTGGGAGATAAACGTCTTGTTGAGGTTCCGGACTTCGATCGCGGGGGCTTCTGACATGCCTTTTACCGGCGGGAAGGCCCCGGACGCCGGCTCCCGAACCCGGGATGACGGCGGGCGCGAAAGGATCTGGTCTGCGGCTTGTCAAATTCCTCCGCGGGGATCTCCGGGTGTGTGGCGACCGGCAACTGTTGGCGGATCAACGCCTCGATATTCTTGACATCGCTTCTCTGTTCGGGGGTCGCGAAGGAAATGGCGTGGCCTTTACAGCCGGCCCGCCCCGTGCGGCCGATGCGATGGACATAATTCTCGACGTCGTCGGGAAGGTCATAATTGACGACAAGCTCGATACGCGTGACGTCGATCCCCCTGGAGGCGATATCCGTCGCCACGAGGATCCGGTAGCGTCCGGATTTGAACCCTTCCAGCGCCTCGCGCCGCTGCCCCAGGGATTTGTCCGAATGGATATCCGCCACACGGTGGCCCATGTCACGCACCGCCCGGGTGATCCGGTGGGCGCTGTGCTTGGTGCGGATGAACAAAAGGACCGGGCCGCGGTACTGCGCCAGGACCTTGGCGAGCAGGCTGATCTTGGCTTCTTTCTTGACGATGTACAGCTCCTGGGTGACATGCTCGGCGGTCGTGCCGGAAGGCGCGATCTCCAGGTGCGTGGGCAGTTTCATATAAGTATTGACCATCCGCATGATCGCCGGCGGCATGGTGGCCGAGAAAAGCATGGTCTGCCTCTCGCGCGGCAGGGATTTAAGGATCTTCTCCACCTGCGGGGCGAAGCCCATGTCGAGCATGCGGTCGGCCTCGTCGAGGACAAGCATGTTCACCTTCGCGAGCGTGATATGGCGCCTCTCCATATGGTCGATGAACCGTCCCGGGGTCGCAATGATGATGGCCGGGTGCCGGCGCAAGGCGTCTTCCTGCGGCGGCATCGGGGCGCCGCCGATCAGGCAGGCGGTTTTCATCCCGAAGGCGTGCGCCAGCACGCGCACCGCCTCCTCGATCTGGATCGCCAGCTCGCGCGTGGGCGCGAGCACGATTGCGAGGCCTTGTTTCTGGGCCAGGTGCTGGACCATCGGGACGGCAAACGCGTGCGTTTTGCCCGTGCCGGTCTGCGCGATGCCGATGACGTCCTTGCCTTCGATGGCGAGCGGTATGGCCTTGCGCTGGATCGGGGTCGGCGTCATGAATCTGATGCGGTCGAGTATTTCCAGGATCCGCGGGGCAATCCCCAGTCCGAAGAAACCTCCCTCGCCTCCGGCCGCCGGCTGTTCGTGGTTATTATGTTTCATCATACTTTAATCACCGTTATCCTCTCTTTTCATGTCCATGAACGATTAAACAGCGCTTTACTTATAAGCCATTTCACACAGAGAGTCAAGGTATTTATGCCCGTTGGGCAGTCGACGGTGCCGGAAACGCCGCCTTGAACCAGACTTGGGCGCTATTTGCCTTCTAATGCGAAAACAGCCGAAATGTTGACTTTTGACGAATTTACTGTATAATTCCCTCACATTCGACGGCGGCACGACAGAAAAATTTATTCCCCTGCTCATTAAAAATTCTTATTCCCCTGTAGCTCAGTTGGTAGAGCAAGTGGCTGTGAACAGCGGGCATGGAAAGGAGGTGACGTTGGTAAAGCTCGATACACGCAAGTACAGTGATCGACGATTGTATTTGATCGGTGCTGTGCGGAAACGCCGCAAGAAAATCCGACAAATGGCCGTTGAATATAAAGGTGGTCGTTGTCAGAAGTGCGGTTATAGCCGTTGTGTCGAAGCTTTAGAGTTTCATCATTACGATTCTTCCGGGAAGGACTTCAGTATATCAGAAAAAGGATATACGAGAAGTTGGCCCAAAGTGAAGGAAGAATTGGATAAATGTATGTTACTCTGTGCCAATTGTCACCGTGAAGTTCATGCTCAAATCGCAGCTTCCACGGGAAACCGTGGTTGACAAAGCAGGCTAAGTCAGGGAAGTCCTAAAGAGAAATCAAAGGATAATCCTGAGCTAGCATTCGCCAAGATTTGTGGCGAAGGGCAAGTGCAGAGACTATACACCTGCCTCCTCATCTCCAGTAAACATCGGAGCATGGAGAAGAGATAGTCCACTTCCGGTAGTAATATCGGGGCAAGTGTAACCACTGGGTCCGAGGTTCGAGTCCTCGCGGGGGAGCTTTTCACAACCCTCTGTAATTTAATAAATTGCAGAGGGTTTCTTTTTATGATATAAAATTCACATGCATAAAAACATTAAAATTCTTTTGGCCTGTTCGATCCTCATCCACGGCGGGATAAATTTATTAGCACCCATTTATGCCCTATTCATTAAAAACATCGGAGGGACGCTCATCGATGCAAGCGCGACGATCGGCGCTTACGCGATCCTGAAAGGGATTCTATATTTTTTATTTAGAGAGCAAGATCAAGGCTGGCTTAGTCGAAAATTTATGATCTCGGGAGGTTATTTCTTATTTGGCGTTGGTTACGTCTGCTATATCTTTGCGAATAAAACAATACATATTTTCGGGATCCAGTCGCTGTTAGCTTTTGCCGAAGTCATTATCAACCCATCCTGGAGCGCTGTCATTGCCAATGCTTTGACAAAAGGGAAAGAGCGCGGGATCTATTCTGATTTTTACGGTTATCGCTCCATCTTTGAGGGTTTAGCAGCTATTAGCGGAGGTTTTTTTGCGATGTATTCGGGATTTAATACGTTGTTCGTGTTGATGGCAGTTTTCGCATTTGGAGCCAGCTTCTTGTCCCTGTTTTTAAGCAAAGATTAAATTCATGAAATCCAAACCTCATTCCATCAGCCCCGAAAAGACCGGATATCACGCCGAGATTTTGGCCAACCGCGTGCGCGCGCGGTTCCGCCACCTCTCCCGGCGTTTCCGGCGCCAGAATATTGACTGCTTTCGTCTCTACGACTGGGACATCCCGGAAGTCCGCGCGGTGGTGGACTGGTACGCGGGCCATTTAGTCGTCGCGGAATACGTCCGCTGGCAGACCGGGCCGCAGTGGCTTCCGCAAATGGCAAAGGCGGTTGCCGGAGCGCTCGGGGTCCCGCCGGAACGGACGCACACGCGCCGTCGCCGGACGAATACCCCGGAAGGGCCACGGTATGACGGGGCACCGCGGGGCAAAGCAGGATCCCGCGGCAAATGTTTCCAGGTGCGCGAGCGGGACCTGCAGTTCCGGGTAAACCTGGACGACTTTCTGGACACCGGATTGTTCTCGGACCACCGCGACACGCGCGTGATTGTGGGAAAACTTGCGGCAGGCAAGGACTTCCTGAACCTCTACGGTTACACCGGCGCGTTCACCTGCGCCGCGGCGGCCGGCGGGGCCAAGACGACCGTCACGGTGGACCGTTCCGAAACCTATCTGAAGTGGGCCGAGGATAATTTGAAATTAAACGGTCTGTGGCCGATAGGCTCCCTGCGGGAGGGGCCGCAACACACGCTTGTCAAATCCGACGTCGGGAAATTTCTGGCGCAGGCCCAACGCGAACGCCGCCGGTTCACACTGGCGTTCGTCGACCCGCCGTCCTTTTTCCGCGACAGGGATAAGGGGGTGTCTTTCGATATCAACCGCGACCACCCGCAACTTATCCGCGACGTCCTGAAAGTCATGGCCCCGGGCTCAACGGTATTTTTTTCAACGAACCACCAGCGTTTCGAACCCCATTTGAATGGCCTTCCCGTCAAAGACCTGGTTGAGATCACACCTCAAA
>JACRHQ010000175.1 GCA_016217585.1 Candidatus Omnitrophota bacterium
ATGAAGAAGTGGCTTGAAGGGTGGCGCAACGCCGCGGAGGCTTTAAAGGAAATCAAGCGCCGGGAACTGCGCGCGTACGACTACCCGGGGAATAAAGCGGTCATTGACGGAATGCTGCAATGGGCGTGTGACCATCGACAGACGCGTTTGGGCAGTGGATTGGTTGAACAGCAAAGATTCTTTCTAAAAATGAAGAAAGGGACGAAATGAATCCCTTGTTTCAGGCGGGGTTGGAATTACAAAAATTTATGCAGGCAAGGAAATGGTCTTTTTGTTTTATCGGAGGGTTGGCTGTGATCCGTTGGGGAGAAGTCCGCATGACGCAGGATATCGACCTTTCGGTGCTGTCGGGATTCGGGAGCGAACAAATTTATATCGAGGGGCTGTTAAAGCAATTCAAATCCAGGGTGGACGATGCCAAAGATTTTGCCCTGACGAACCGTGTTCTTTTGTTGACGGCTTCCAACCATGTCCCTGTTGATATTTCGCTCGCGGGTTTGCCGTTCGAGCGGGAAATGATGGAACGGGCCAGTCCTTTTCCCTACGATTCTGATTGTTCACTCATTACGTGTTCCGCCGAAGACCTCGTTATTTTAAAGGCATTTGCCGATCGAATGATCGACTGGATGGATGTGGAAGGAGTTTTGTTAAGGCAGGGAAACGGTCTGGATTATCAATATATTCTGAAACATCTGGAACCATTGTGCGCGCTGAAGGGATCTCCCGAGATCGTCGGGAAATTAAAACAACTTATCGATAAGAATAAAGAGGAGAAGAAACGATGAGAGTGCTATTTTTGACACCACCACTCAAGGCATGGGACTCGCACGGGTATCACCTGGCCGCCAACCAGATGCACGCGCAGTTGGCCGCGTATCTGCGCGAGAAGAAGCTCGCCGAGGTCGACGCCCTGGACTGCCGGGCGCTCGAGATGGACTGGGACGCGATGGTCAAGTATGCCAAGGAAACCAAACCGGACATGGTTTTTGTCGGCGAGCTCCTGCACTCGACCTGCGGCGCGGCGGTCATCTGGTATTTCAACGAGGGTCTGCGCCTCATTAAGGAAGCGATGCCGCAGGTGAAAACCTCCGCCGGCGGTTTGTGGTATTCCGGCGACTGGGAACGCCAGATGCGCCTGAATCCGACACTTGATTACATCATGATCGGCGAAGCGGAGATCACCATGGAGGAATTGATCATCAACCTGAAGTCCAGGAAACGGGATGAGCGGGATATCGCGGGGCTGGTTTCCCGCCGTCCGGACGGGACGATCGTCATTGGTCCTCACCGTGATTTGATCCCTGACTTGAATGTCCTGCCCATGCCGGCGTACGACTTGTTCCCGATGGATAAATATGTCGGGCACACGTACTGGAAACCGTTCGCGGAACTGATGACCTCGCGCGGGTGTCCGGGCAAATGCCATTTCTGCTACGAATGGGCGCTTTACGACAGCCGCACCGCCGCGAAGGATTTCACCTCCTGGCGCGGATTAAAAGGGAAACGCATTGTTGATGAGCTGGAACTTCTGGAGAAAAAGTACGGTATCACAACGATCGTTTTTCAGGACGATGCCTTCAATACCGACACGCAGGCGATGATCGAGTTTTGCAACGAGAAGATCAGGCGCGGCAACAAGATCGACTGGGTCTGTCTGGGGCGGGCGGACCAGTGGATCAGCCAGCACAACATCCTGCCGTTGATGAAGAAGGCCGGACTCTTTCTGGCGTTGACCGGCGTTGAGGTCGAAGACGACATGACCTTGGCCAAGCAGGGCAAGGGCGTGACCATTGATCAGATTAAAAAGACGGTGCGGCTTTTGCGCGAGAACGATATCGGCAGCGTCGGCACCGTTTTGATCGGCCTTAAGGAAGACACGGAGGAAAAAATCAAAAAGCGTTTGCAGATCGCCGATGAAATCGACCCGGACATCTTCGCCCTGGATTACATGACACCGGTGCCCAATTCTCCCGACTGGAAATACGGAATCAAGAAGGGCTGGTTTGATCCTGACAAGATCAACCTCAAGGAATGGGATTTCCAGCACCCGGTTGTGCCGACGGACCATTTGAGCGTCGAGGAAGTCGGCCGGCTCGGGGCCTGGTGCATGCGGGAATATTACTCCAAGCCGGAACGCATCCACCGGATCTTCTCCAGTAATTATCACGACAAGGTCAAGGTCTGCGTGAAGGATTTTATGGATAACATCTCCAAGTGGGAGGCGAATTCACGCGCCCCGGCGACGGCCAGATGAGTAAGTCACCAGGTCACAAAGTCACACGTCACCAGTAAAATCTCGATAACTTGTGACATGGTGACCTTGTGACGGCGACCGAAGGGAGTCCCCGACAGGGGAGTGACGTGGTGACAAATTAAAAGGAATATTTAATGCCAGACACACAAACAAAAATAGAATGGGAATCCGGTGCGCGTCAGAAGTACGAGACGATGATCACAAGGATCCCGCTTTTTCACCGCGAGATCGCCAAGGCCGTCGTCGATAAACGCGCGCCTCTGCTGGCGCAGGAGCGCGGTTCCGGCAGGGTGGAAGAGCAGGACATCGTCCGGGCGTTTTTTTTCGAGGTCCCGATGACGTTTTACAGCCTGATGATCCGCTTGCTGCAGGACGCGGGGTTTGATTACAGGAAATACGAACCAAAATAATAGTAAGAAGTGAGGGGTGTTTTATGAATGTTGCAATAATCGGCGCCGGCGCGATCGGTTCGGTCGTTGCCGCTTGTCTGACCAAAGCGGGTGAGAATGTTGCCCTCATCGGACGCAAGGATCAGGTGGACGCCATCGACAAGGCCGGCCTGCGGGTGACGGGCGCGCGCGGGGAGGAAACTTTTCGTATCCGGGCTCTGACGCACCTGGACAGCGAATATGACTTGGTGATTCTCACCGTCAAGACCCAGGACATCGAAGAGGCATGCGCCCATAATAAGGCGTTTTTGAAGAAGTGTCTGGTTTTAAGCTCCCAGAACGGCGTTCAGTCCGATACGATCTTGAGTAAGCATTTCGACAAGGCCCGGCTCTACAGCAGCATCGTGATGTTCGGCGCGACGTATGCCAGGCCCGGCGAGGTCGTCTTTAATTTTGAAGGCGACTGGATCATCGGCAAACCTTTCGCGGCCAACGACGAGAATGTTCAGAGGATCGCGCAGATTCTCAAAAAGGCGTTCCCTCCCAAAGGGAGCCTATCGGCCGTCGTTGTCTCGGAGAATATCACGGGGATGAAGTGGCTGAAGCTCTTCGTGAATTTCAATAACTGCATCCCGGCCTTGACGGGGAAATCCATGCAGGAAACTTTCGCGGACATGGATTTGTGCCGCTTGAGCATTTTGCTTTTGAAAGAAGGTGTCGGCATCATGCAGAAAAATGGTATTCATCTGGTTTCTTTGCCGCAATTTCCGGCGGAGCGTGTTTACGGGATGGCGAATATGCCCATGGAACAGGCGGCCGGCATTATCAACAAGACTTTGACGGGGTTAAGCAAGGAACCGCTGTACGGTTCGATCCTGCAAAGCATCATGCGTGGCCGGGCGAGCGAGATCGATTACATCAACGGCCAGGTGCTCAAGATGGTGCGCAGCCCGAAAGACGAAGCGCCGTTAAACGCGCGGGTGGTTGAGATGGTTCATCAGGTCGAGCAAAACAAAAAATATTTTACGGTGGAAGAGATCAGAGAAGCATTCGAGTTGCATAAAGAAAGGGTTTAAATAGATGGCAAGACGTGTTGTGGTTACCGGGGTCGGGATTATTTCCCCCAACGGCGTCGGGAAAGAGGCGTGCTGGAAGAGTATGGTCGGCGGGGTGTCCGCGGTCAGGCGCGTGACGGAGTTTGACGTTTCCATGTTTAATACCAAGATCGCGGCCCAGGTGCACGATTTTGATCCCATTAAACTGGGACTGACCAGGGATGAGGCCATCCGCATGGACCGCTACGTCCAGTTCGCGGTCGTGGCCGGCCGCATGGCGCTCGAAGATTCCGGCCTTGACCTGACGAAAGTCAACCGCGAACGCATGGGCGTGTCGCTGGCCAACGCCATCTGCGGGACAAAATATATGGAGGAAGAGTTCGCCCTGGTCACCGACAGCGGGAAAAAGCCCATTGACCCAACGATCGTCCGGCCTGACCTTTACGATGCCTCGATGTTTAATACACCCTCGAGTGAAATTTCCGCGAAATATGGTTTGAAGGGCGTGTGCAACACGATCTCAACCGGGTGTACCGCCGGGACGGATTCGGTGGGGTTTTCTTTTGAGGCCATTGCCGACGGGGATGTCGACATCATGATCACCGGCGCCAGTGAAGCGCCCATCACGCCGATCACCTTTGGCGCGTTTGACACGGTGAATGTCTTGTCCGTGCATAATGATCATCCGGAGAAAGCCTCCCGGCCGTTCGACGCCAAGCGAAATGGATTTGTCATCTCCGAAGGCGCCGGGCTCTTGGTCGTTGAAGAATTAGAGCATGCCAAACGCCGCGGCGCGCGGATCTATTGCGAGATCGTCGGCTTCGGCACAACGAATAACGCGTATCATATGACCGACCTGCCGCCGGAGGGGGACGCCAAGGCGTCCTGTATCCGTCTGGCTTTAGCGGATGCCAAGGTCAGGCCTCAGGAGATCGACTACATCAACGCGCACGGCTCCTCGACGCGGCAAAACGACGTCTTTGAAACCAACGCCTACAAGATGGTCTTTGGCGATTACGCGTATAAAATTCCGATCAGTTCTTTGAAGTCGATGATCGGGCACCCGCTGGCCGGGGCCAACGGGATCGAGCTGGCCATGGGCGCGCTGATCTTCGAGCGAAACGTTCTGCCGCCGACGATCAACCAGGAGTTCCCTGACCCGCAGTGCGATCTGGATTACATCCCCAACAAGGCGCGGGAGAAGAGGGTCAACTGCATGCTGAAAACCTCGAGCGGTTTTTCAGGGATCCACTCGGCGATGGTTTTGAGGAGGTTCAACGGGAGGTAGGTTTTATGAAGAAAATCCGGGTTCATAAGGCCAAAAGTTTTAAAGACGCGGAAGAATGGGACCGCAAATTCTGGCGCCACGCCGGGGCCCAGGCGCGGTTTGCGGCTGCCCATGAAGCCATTAAAGATTATTTCAAGATGAAAGGAATTCATGCGCGTCATCTCCGATTACGAAGATCTGTTCAAAGTATTGAACGCTTGCCGCATTAAATATCTTTGAGTGGGGGCATATGCTGTTATGTATTACACCCAGCCTCGTTATACAAAAGATATCGATGTTTGGATAATCCCTGAGTTGAATGATGTTTATAAAATTTATGAGACGTTAAAGAGATTTGGAGCGCCGCTGAAGGGTATTAAGCCGGAAGATTTTAATGACAAAACCATGATTTTTCAGATGGGTATTGCTCCTGTGAGAATTGACATTTTATTCGATATCCCGGGAGTGTCGGCACAGTCGGCCTGGCGCGATAAAAAAAAGATACATTACGGGAAGACACCAGTCTATGTCTTAGGGCAGAGAGACCTTGTTGCCGCCAAGAGAAAGGCCGGGCGTCCGCAGGATGAAATCGATTTAGAAAAGTTGAAACATAGTAAGGACGGTTAACAATGGATAAGATAGCTATTACAGGTCTAGGCATCGTCAGTCCCAGCGGGATGGATAAACGCAAGTTTTGGTCGAATGTCAGCCACGGGCGCTCGGCGGTGGAGAAGATCGCCCGTTTCGACGCCTCGAAATATCCGTCGCACGTGGCCGGGCATGTCCACGAGCTCGACGCCTACAGCAACGTCTCATCGCGGCTTTTAAAGAAGATCGATCTGTTCGCCCACATGGCGCTGGTGGCCTCGGAGCTGGCGCTGCAGGACGCGAAAATAGATCTCCAGCAGGAAGACCTGGAGCGCGCCGGGATCTTTATGGGCAACGCCATCGGCGGCTGGCTCTACGCCGAGACGGAACTGCGGGACATGTATATCGAAGGAAGGGAGGGCGTGAGCCCGTTCATGGCCTCGGCATGGTTTCCGGCGGCGCCGCAGGGGCAGGTTTCGATCCATTACGGGATCAAAGGGTACAGCAAAACCGTCGTCGCCGACCGGGCGAGTTCGCTGATGGCGATCGCTTACGCGGCCAAGACGCTCAACCGCGGCAAGAATGATTTCATCGTCGCCGGCGGGATGGAGGCGCCGGTCACGCCTTACGCGCTCTTATGCTGCAACACCTCCGGGGTCCTGACGCGTCATAACGACGAGCCGCAGAAGGCCTACCGGCCGTTTGATAAAACCCGCGACGGGTTCGCGATCGCCGAAGGCGCGGGCATTGTCATCCTCGAACCGCAGGAGAGAGTGAAGAGGCGCGGCGCGCACGTGTACGCCAACATCATCGGCTACGGGACCACGACCGACGGCGTTGACCGCATCGATCCGGCCAAAGACGGAAAGGAACTGGCCAGCGCCATCCGCATCGCGCTCGAAGACGCGAAGCTGCAGCCGTCAGAGATCGATTACATCTGTCTCGACGGTGCCGGGACACAGTTAGGGGACGTGACCGAAACCATGGCGATCAAGCAAGTGTTCAATGGCAAGGCGAGTAAAATTCCTTGTTCGGCGCCCAAATCGGTTTTCGGCAACATGCTCGGTGCCTGCGGGGCGTTGGATGTCATTACCACAGTCTTGGCGATGGAACACAGCCTGGTCCCGCCGACGATTAATTTGACCACACCGGACCCCGAATGCGACCTGGATTATTGCCCCAACAAGGCGCAGGTTAAGGAAATCAAGAATGCCCTCGTGATTAATCGGGGGCGAGGGGGAATTAACTGTGCGTTGATATTGCAAAAACCATAAGAGGTCACCAGGTCACAAAGTCACCAGTCACCGGTGACCTTGTGACGTGGTGTCTTGTGACGTTATGAAAGGAGAAAAAAGTGGCCGTCGAAGAGAAAATCAAATCAATTTTTCAAAAGGTGTTGGATGTGAAACCCAGTGAAATCCAGCCCAATGCGAAGCTGGACGAGTCACTCGAGGTGGATTCCACCGAAATGGTGGAGATCTCCGTGGCCATCAAGAAGGAACTCGGGATCCCGCTTAAGGACAACGAGCTCAAGAAGACCCATTCCTTCAACGAGATTGTGGCCATCGTGAAGGCGAAGAAACCCGCCGGGAACTCGGGCTGCAGCTGCTGCTGCGGACATTGATTAGGTGATAGGTGGCAGGTGATGGGTGTTAGTTTAAAAGATATTTTACTATCACCTATAACCTATCAACTATCAACTTTATGCTTATGAAAATTATTGATCTATCTCTCCCCATCAACGACACGCTGATTGGAGGCCAATAATGGAAATCGAAGAAAAAGAGTAACTACTCAGGTTAAAAAAACCGGTCATTGAAAAAAGATGTTTTTAGGCTCGACATCTGATGTATTTATCTTCTAAAGTGTTAAGCATGGAAGCGTTAACACTAGAAGAGGCATTAAAAATTTATGAATCAGG
>JACRHQ010000173.1 GCA_016217585.1 Candidatus Omnitrophota bacterium
CACTGGAGCCGGGCCGCGGCGGCGCGGGAGATAGGCGTGACCACGGATATTGTGAACGTGTGGCTGGACGAGATTTATCCGTCGCTTAGACAGCAACAGCGCCGGGAAAGACATGCTTATCTGGCCGGGGTGATCCGGGAAGCCGCTTCTCAATCTTTAGGGAGAGAGGAGATCGCCTTTTCTATCGGCGTAAGCACCATAACCCTGTCCAACGAAATTTCAAAATTGGAGAAGGACCTTAAGCCGTCCGCCAGTCTTTTAAGTGATCTGTGGCAAAGGGACCTGGAAAATCTCGCGATGCTTTTTAACAGGATCAAGGAGAGGGCGGGCGCGGACCATATTGTCCTTTACGAGGAGTTGCGGCGGGAAAAGCAGGAATTCCTCGACCAGGTGTCGGGCCAAAAGGGCTTGTTGAAAGCGCCCAGCCTGATCACGGTCCGGAATAATATTTTGAGCGCCGAAGGCCGCAAGTCCGGGGTGTTTGAGCTTTTCCGGAAACAGTTCGCGGACATGGCCGATGAGGCCGGCGGCGAACTCGCGAAGATCGTCGGGAAAATGGGCCGTGAGCCCAAAGACACCATCCCGGTCCGCCTTTTATTGAAGCCTTACGGGGTTCTGAAAGCGGATAAGGACCGTCCCTCGCCTGGAAGAGGGGCCGGCAGGCCGGCGCGGAAAGAGGACAGGCTCGCGGCGCTCATCCGTGAATTCAGCAACCCCGCGCCCGGGGCGGCGCGGCCGGCGGACATCGAGGAGGATTTGAAACGCCGGCCCCGGCTGGTCATCGAGGCGATGCAACGGATCCTGGGGGACAACGTGGACCACTGGCAGGCGTATCCGCGGCTGGCGCCGATATTTTTGGACGCCTTTGCCGTGATCGAAGAGAACCCGGGGGAGCTTTTGGAAGATATTTATGTTTATCTGAACGTGAACCGGATCATCAGCCAGCCGCTTCTTAGCCGCCAGGTTCTGGCGTTCAAACGTCTTGAGGCATTTTCTAAAATATACCCCGAGGAATTTGTCCGGCAGATAAAATCCTGGCAGGAGGCCTCTGAAGGGAAAGACGTCTATCAAATGCTTATTGTCAAGAGGTTCCTCGACGGTCCCGGCGGCAAGCTCTACGAACACGCCTTGCGCGCGGTCCGCCGGCCTGCGACGCCGGAAAATGGACCCTCGCAGGCGCCCCAACAGCGCGAGGAACAGACGTTTCCCCAGGAACCGCCAACCGATGTATACGCCGCCGAGGCCCACGGACTGATGAGGGAGATTGGCGATGTCAATGACGCCCACCGCTACCGGGAAATCCGGGCCTCGCTACCGGGCCTTGTCAAGAAGCTGGTTATTTTAAGCGAGAAAAGCCCGACGGCCCGAAAATATTTGACGAGGCTGCTGGGGATGGCCCATAACGGCGTCGGGACGCTGGCCCGGGAGATTTACGCGCAAGGGCGGGAGGAAAAGAAATCCTCCTCGCCAGTGGGGAAAACGAGGGAGGATAGACGTGAGATGAGGGACGATCGTCTCTCGTCTCTCGTCATTCGTCCTTCCTTTAGAGAATTCATCCGGGCGCTGTGGTTTGAGGATTACTATTACTGGCTGTGGTACAAGATGACGCGCAGGGCTAGAAAAGCGAGAGAGCAAGTTGTTTTTAACGTGCCGGAAGCCCTCAAGAAAGCAGGGGCAATCTCCGACGTTCGCTTTTCGCTCAGTCGGAGTCCCGACCGAAACGCAGTGGATCGTCGGGAGGGCAATGGTCGATGGTCTATGGTCGATGGTCAGACAGCGGAAGTCAGTCCCCCCGTCGGCGCGGTGGTGCATGCCTCTGAACAGGCAAAGGGTAGTCCGCTTGAGCAAGATTGGTATCGTTTTTACACCAATAAACTTGACCCGTTGACGCCAAATCATGAAAAGTATTTTCCCTGGTTTGTCGCAAATTTCATGGACCCGGACAAGACGGATTGGCAGGAATTTCGTCAACAGGTAGAGGCTGATCCGGGCTCCCCCTGGCAGACGGTGCTGGTCAGGGTCCGTGAGGAAGAAGGTCATCATGTTGTTGCTTCAAAAGAACGAGGTATCAAGAGAGCGGATTTCTCGGAAAGCGTTTACTTATTTCAATAATATATTGCAACTTGTTGATACTGAAATAGTTATAGCCCTGAACTAATGGACGCGTCACTTGTTTTTAATATATCTATATGATATTCTTTGTAATACCTTAACTTCTTTCTGACAATAACTCGCAAAAAGAAAGGTCAAGGCATCATGATTACTGACATCACCTCCAAGCGCAAGAATTTGCCGTATCGCATTCTCTCCTGTTTTATCGCCGTTTCCTTTGTGTTTAACGTTGTTCTGCCGCCGGGTTTTGCCCAGATGGCTCCGCAGACAATTTTGAATCTCCCGGCGCCCGGGACGATGGTCTCTCCGACCGCCGGGTTCGCGCCGATTTTAGTCAAGGGGATGATTATCCATCCCGAAAACCCGCTGCAGTTTGACTTTATCGTGGACCCCGGGGACAGCCGCCTGCGGGGTGAAGAGCTGCGCGCCGAATCGACACGGCTGATCAAATATTTTCTAGCGTCTCTGACGGTCCCCGAGGACGAACTGTGGGTCAACCTTTCCCCTTACGAAAAAGACCGGATCATCTCCGACACGTTGAGCCAGACGGAAATGGGCCGCGACATGCTCGCCCAGGATTATGTCCTCAAGCAGTTGACGGCGTCTTTGATGTACCCGGAAAAAGAATTGGGCCGGAAATTCTGGGACCGCGTTTACAAAAAAGCGCAGCAAGAATTCGGCACGACGGAAATCCCCGTCGATACTTTCAACAAGGTCTGGATCGTGCCGGAGAAGGCGGTTGTCTATCAGCACGAGATCAGCGTCCCGACGTCTGCCGATACATCATCGGCAGAGTCGGGACTCCGACCTCCGAC
>JACRHQ010000174.1 GCA_016217585.1 Candidatus Omnitrophota bacterium
CTGGCTTGCGCTTAAAATAAACCCCATGTTGGCCTTCGCCGCCTCCGTTGGCTCGAGCGTTTTTTTCATCACCCACGGTTTCAAAGAACACGCAGCACGGGTAGAACTGGAATTGAGAAGCCGGCATCATTTATCCGGGATAAGCAAACTGATGTATCTGGAGGTGCTGGACGCGACGTTTTCCATCGACGGGGTGATCGGGGCGTTCGCCTTCACCATGTCGGTGCCGATCATCATCCTGGGCAACGGCCTGGGGGCGCTGGTCGTCCGGCAGTTGACCATCAAGGGCGTGGACAAGATCAAGAGTTATCCCTATCTGAAAAACGGGGCAATGTATTCGATTTTTTTTCTGGGGATGATTATGACACTGGAGAGTTTCGGGGCGCATGTGCCGCATTACGCGGCGCCGGTGATCACCTTTGTGGTGATCGGTCCTTTCTGGGGAAAATCTTTGAACGTTGAGATAAAGCGATGAGAAAATTCCTGGGCCATGCCAGAATGTATATCTTCCGGGGGCTTTTTGCCGTCATCCCCCTGGGGTTGACCATCATCGCCATACGGTTGATCTATGTGGTGATCGACAAACGGATCATCGAGGCCCTGGCCAAGGTGATCGGTTACCGCATCCCGGGGCTGGGCGTTTTGATGGTTTTGATTGTGTTGTATTTCCTGGGGCTCATTACCAGCAATGTCCTTGGCCGGCGGATCTTTCATATGTTGGAACATATTTCCCAGCGTATCCCGCTGGTGAAAACCGTTTATCAGGTCGGCAAACAGATCTCGACGACCCTGTCGCTTCCGGAAAGGCAGGTTTTCCAGAAAGTCGTCCTGGTGGATTTTTTCAAGCCGGGCAACAAGGTGATCGGCTTTGTCACCGGGACCATGGTGGACGGTAAAACACAGGAGAAGTTGTTGAAGGTATTTATCCCGACCGTCCCCAACCCGACGTCCGGATTCCTCGTGGTGATGAGAGAGTCCGAGACTGTCGATCCCGCCTGGAGCGTGGACGAGGCGATGAAGGCCGTTATCTCGGGCGGGATCATCGGGCCGGAGACGATCAGGAACGAATGAAGCTGAATTCTTATTTGTCTTTTTACTATCTAAGGACAGACCGGCGTGGCGGAGAGATTGGTGCAGGTGACGTTCAGGGGCGGGGAAGAGGCACTGATAGTAAACAGAGTCCCATCCGTAATGACGACTTGAAACGCGGTTGTTTCCGAACCGCTGACCGCGTTGGTCGTGTAGGTAACGCCGGACTCGGCGACAATCGCGATGCCAAGCGCCGCGTTAATATTGCCTAGGTTCGAACAGGCGGCAGAGGCATCACACCAATAGCGGCTGTTGCGCGTTTTGTAAATTTCCTGCGCGCCGGCGATGAGGTTGGCCGTCAATATTAGCCGTTTGACCTTCTGGCGGGCCATGGCTTTTTCGTAGCTGGGGATGGCGAAGGCGGCGATGACCGCGATGATGATGGTGACGATGAGGAGTTCCATCACGGTAAATCCGCCGCGGTTGGAGGACCGATTGTTCATTGCCCATTACTCTATATCAGGGATCCCTGGAAAGCAAACTGAAAATAAGAATTTGGGCTTTGAGGGCAATTTTGAGGGCAAATTTTCCTTTGACAAATTTCGGTAAAAGTGTTGAAATAATTCAATTTCATAACCCAACAAACACAATCAACCCAAACAACTCAACCAACATACACATACTCCAGAGGAGACCAATATGTTTTTTCTGCAATTAAGGATGTGGTTATTGATGGCGGTTTTGTTCGCCATCGTGTACGCGGTCGTCGTCATGGTCGGCAGCGCAATGGGCGTCGACAACTTCTACGTGTACCTGATGTTTTCGTTTGTCCTCATGTTTGTCCAGTACCTGCTGGGGCCCAAGATGGTGGAATGGTCGATGCGCGTACGCTATATCAAACGTGAGGACAACCCCAAGATTTACGGAATGGTCGAAGATATGGCACGGCGGGCCAACTTGCCCATGCCGCGGGTCTGCGTTTCTCCCGTCGCTATCTCCAACGCCTTCGCCTTCGGGCGCGGCATCCGCGACGGGCGGGTGTGCGTGACGGAAGGGATCACGCGTCTTTTAAGCGATGAAGAGTTAAAGGCCGTCCTGGGCCATGAGCTGACGCATATCAAAAGCCGTGACGTGTTGACGATCACGCTGTTGTCGGTCATCCCCATGATCATGTACCGCCTGGCGTGGCATTTCCTTTTTTACGGCGGCGGCCGGCGCAACGAGCGCGGCGGCAACACGGCGCTGATCGGTCTGCTGGCGTTCATTTTTTATTTCATTACCAATTTGCTGGTTCTCTACGCTTCCCGTATCCGGGAATATTTCGCCGACCGCGGATCGGTGGAGATGGGCAACCGGCCGGAGGCGCTGGCGACCGCGCTTTACAAGCTGGTGTACGGTTGCGCGCGGATGGACAAGGGCGTTTTGAAAGAGGCGGAGGGATTGAAGGCGTTCTTCATTAACGACCCGTCCCGCGCCCTGAACGAAATCCGCGAGTTGAGCCAGCTCGACGCGGACCGCAGCGGCACCATCGACCCTTACGAACTGGCCATGCTGCGCAATAAAAAGATCGCCCTGAATTTCGGCGACCACCTGATGGAATCTTTAAGCACTCATCCCAATATGCTCAAGCGCATCCGGCATCTCGCGGAATTGAGTCCCGCGACCCATGCCTAGCGCATCAACGCTTAATACTGTTTCTGAAAGAAGGAGGAAGAAGATGAAATTGCAACCGTTATCCGACAAAGTTATCGTCAGGCCGCTCGAACCGGAAGAGAAAACCAGGGGAGGCATCGTCCTGCCGGACACCGCGAAAGAAAAACCGCAGGAAGGCAAGATCGTCGCCGTCGGCAAGGGGAAAGTCCTGGACAATGGGCAGGTCAAGGCTCCGAACGTTAAAGCCGGCGACCGCGTTCTCTACGGCAAATATGGCGGGACTGAAGTCAAGAGCGTGGAGGGCGAAGAGCTTTTGATTTTGCGCGAGGACGACATTTTCGCGGTCATCAAGGAATAAAGAACCGTACGAGGAGGAAAGAAATGGCTAAACAACTTTTATTTAGCGAAGAGGCGCGCCGCGCCATCTTGAGCGGCGTCGAGCAGCTTTCCAGCGCCGTGAAGGTAACGCTCGGGCCCAAGGGACGCAACGTCGTCCTGGATAAAAAGTTCGGTTCCCCGACGATCACCAAAGACGGCGTCACGGTCGCCAAAGAGATCGAGCTGGAAGACAAGTTCACCAACATGGGCGCCCAGATGGTCAAGGAGGTGGCGGAGAAGACTTCCGACGCCGCGGGCGACGGCACCACGACCGCGACGGTCCTGGCCGAGGCCATTTACCGGGAAGGTCTCAAGAACGTGACCGCCGGCGCCAACCCGATGGCGCTCAAGCGCGGGATCGACAGGGCCGTCGAGAAAGTCGTTGAGGAACTGCAGAAGCTCTCCAAGACGATCGATAACAAGAAAACCAAAGAAGTCGAACAGGTCGCGACGATCTCCGCCAACGGCGACGGCTCCATCGGCAAGATCATCGCCGAGGCCATCGAAAAAGTCGGCAAGGACGGCGTCATCACCGTGGAGGAAGGCAAGTCCCTCACGACGGAATTGAAGCTTGTCGAAGGCATGCAGTTCGACCAGGGGTATCTGTCGCCCTATTTCGCGACGGACATGCAGAAGATGGAGTGCGAGCTGGAATCGCCGTATATCCTGATCTATGAGAAAAAGATTTCCAACATCAAGGAAGTCCTCCCGGTCCTGGAGAAGGCGGCCCAGGGCGGCAAACCGCTTTTGATTATCGCCGAAGATGTCGAAGGCGAGGCGTTGGCCACGCTCGTCGTCAATAAACTTCGCGGGACGCTTTCCTGCGCGGCCGTCAAGGCCCCCGGCTACGGCGACCGTCGCAAGGCCATGCTCGAGGACATCGCCATCCTGACCGGCGGCAAGGCGGTCACCGAAGACCTCGGCATCAAGCTGGAAAATATCGAGATGTCCAGCCTCGGCCGCGCCAAGAAGGTGAAGATCGACAAGGATAACACGACGATTGTCGAAGGCGCCGGCAAGACTTCCGCCCTGGAAGGCCGCATCAACCAGATTAAAAACCAGATGGACGCGACCGAATCGAGTTACGACAAGGAAAAATTGCAGGAACGTCTCGCCAAATTATCCGGCGGGGTCGCCGTCATCAACGTCGGGGCCGCCACCGAAACGGAAATGAAAGAGAAGAAGGCCCGCGTCGAGGACGCCCTGCACGCGACCCGCGC
>JACRHQ010000176.1 GCA_016217585.1 Candidatus Omnitrophota bacterium
CGTCACGGACCTGGTCAAAAATTTCGTGCAGTCCTATATCCAATTGCCGGTTGTGCTCTATCAGATACAGACCAAATTCCGCGATGAAACGCGCGCCCGTTTCGGCATCGTCCGGGCCTGCGAGTTTATCATGAAAGACGCGTACAGTTTCGACCGGGATGCCGCGGGCTTGAAAAAAAACTACGACCTGATGTATGACGCTTATCAGAAAATTTTTAAACGCTGCGGCCTGGAAGCCGTCATTATCGAAGCGGATTCCGGCGCCATGGGCGGGGATTTATCCCATGAATTTCTTGTCCCGGCAGCCATCGGCGAAGACACGATCCTCCATTGCCCGTCCTGTAACGCGTACAGCGCCATTGCCGCCGAACGATCTGAAGGAAAAAGTTGTCCCCAATGCCGTAAAGGTATTTTAAAAGGCCAAGTCGCCATTGAACTGGGGCATATCTTTCAACTGGGGACCAAATACAGCCAGGCGCAGCAGGCGGTGTTCCTGGATGAGGACGGCAAGCAAAAGCCGATCATCATGGGCTGTTACGGCATCGGCGTCAGCCGCGTCATCGCCGCGATCATCGAGAAAAACCACGATGATAAAGGGATCCGCTGGCCGCGGGAAGTCGCCCCCTTTGATGTTGAGGTCCTGCCCATCGCCGGCAACGATTCCGCCGGGATAATGGATCTTGCGCATCAATACTATGCGGACCTGACAACAGCCGGCTGCGAAGTCCTCCTGGATGACCGTCCGGAAACCGCGGGGGTCAAATTCAACGACGCGGACCTGATCGGTATCCCGCTGCGGGTGACCATCGGTAAACGCAATCTCGCGCAAGGCCATGTGGAGATTAAAAACCGTTTGACCAATGAAGTTGTTCTGGTAAACAAAAATGACGTCTTGACAAAATTATCCGAAATATCCAAAGGGCTATGTCTGAAGAATTGACTCATTCGGCCCCGCAAGGCGGGGCTCTCAGAGTCAACCCTGAGCCCGTCGAAGGGTTGACACAACAACTCGAGCAGCTTATAATGCCTTGCATTCTCAACGCCGGCGCAGAGCTTGTCGAGCTTAATCTCAAGCGCCGCGGCAACACTTATATCGTTGAGATTTTGGCCGATAAAAAGGCCGGCGGTATCACAATCAGTGAATGTTCGGCCATCAACAAGGAAATCTTTCAGATATGTGACCAGTCAGGTCTTGTCGGGGAAGATTTTGAAGTCGATGTGTCCTCCCCGGGGCTTGACCGGCCGCTTAAGACGCCCGGGGATTTTACCCGGGTCATCGGACGTGACATCCGTTTTCATCTGCGCGTGCCGGTCAACGGACGCCTTGAGTGCTCCGGGACGCTGCGGGAAGTCCGGGAGGGGCAAGTCATCGCCGATACTCCGCAGGGTTTAATGGAATTACCCATTGGCCAAATTCAAAAAGCAGTCCAGATTATTGAAATCGAATAAATCTTGAGTTTTCAGGAAGGATGAACAATGGAAAGCAACGAATTATTGACCATACTGGAACAGTTGGAGCGCGACAAAGGCATCGAAAAAAAAGTGCTCATTGAAGCGGTGGAGTCCGCCGTGGCCTCGGCCGCCAAAAAATTATGGACGGTCGACAAAAATGAGGAAGTGCGCGCGGTCCTGGATACCAGGACCGGGCGGATCACCGCTTACGCCGGCACCCAGGAAATCCGTTCCGGCGAATTCGGCCGGATTGCCGCCCAGACCGCCAAACAGGTCGTTATCCAGAAAATCCGCGAAGCGGAAAAAAACGTGGTCTTTAACGAATACCAGGTCCGCATAGGAGAGATCATTTCCGGCGGCATTTACCGCTTCGAACGGGGCAATATCATCGTCGATCTTGGCAAGGCCGAGGCCTATATCCCCAAAAAAGAACAGTCGCCCAAGGAGGAATTCCGTCAGGGCGACCGCATCCGCGCTTGTGTTCTGGACGTCAAACGCGACGCGAAGGGGCCGCAGATCATCCTCTCTCGCGCCAACCCCGGTTTTGTCAAGAAGCTGTTTCAGCTGGAGGTGCCGGAGATTTATGAGGGGATCGTGGAGATCAAGTCCATCGCGCGTGACGTGGGAGAACGCACCAAGATCGCCGTTTATTCCAAAGACGAAAAAGTCGATTGTGTGGGCGCCTGCGTCGGGATGCGCGGGTCCCGCGTAAAAAATATCGTTTCAGAGCTGCAGGGCGAGAAGATCGATATCGTCCGATACTCCTCGGATATCAAGGAGTACATCCAGGCCGCGCTTTCACCGGCGGAGATCTCACAAATTCAATTGAATTATGACGTGAAAAAGGCGAACATCATCGTCGCGGATGACCAGCTTTCGCTTGCCATCGGCAAGCACGGGCAGAACGTCCGGCTGGCCAGCCAGCTCGTTGGATGGGACCTGGACCTGTTTTCTTCCGACCAATGGAAACAGTTGCAGGAACAGCAGGCCCAGCCCCAGCAAGAAACATCCGCCAGGACACAGGAAAAAGAACAGCCGGCGGAACCCGCCGGAAATATTCAGTCGCTTCCGGGTATCGGCGAGAAATTAACGGCCCAGCTCCTGCAGGCGGGTTTTGACACGCTTGAAAAGATTGCCGGTGCCGACATGGAATCGCTGACGCAAATCAAGGGGCTGGGGGAAGTCAAAGCGAATAAAATTATCGAAGAGGCCAAGAATCTCATTAAAAAGGGATAACGTTTCATGAAAGTTTCCGATTTAGCCAAAAATCTCAATACAACCGTCGAGACAATCCTCCAGACGCTTAAATCTTTCAAGCTGAAAGCCAAAGACGGCGACCAGGACTTGAGCGCCGCGGTCGTATCGGTTGTACGCAGCGAGCTGGTAAAGGCCAAAAAAGCCGCAAGCAAAGCCCCTTCCCCAGGGGCTGAAGCCAAGGGAAAGACGGCCAAAACAGCCGGGACGGTTGAGAAGACGAAAGATACCGAACTGAAAGTTAAAAAAGAGCCCCCTGCCGCCAAAGCGCCGAAGAAAGCCGTCAAAAAGGTGGCGCCGGCGGCAGAACCTGCCCCCGCGCCGGCAGCGGTACCACCACCTCCCAAGCCGGCGGCAAAACCAAAAATGACCATCAGTAACGAACCGATGATCACTTTAAAACCTCTGGCCAGAAAAAAGCGCAAGGTTATGGGGCCGTCAACCCCTGAGATAACCGCGCATCCGGCTGCGGCCGATCAGACAGCCACGGTCGCGCCGGCGAGAATTTCCGCGCCTGTCACGGAGCAAATGACGCCTCCAAGCGATCTGGTCGACCTGGAAATCCAGCTCCCCGTCACCGTCAAGGATTTCAGCGCAAAAATCCAGCAAAAGCCAAGCGTCGTCCTTAAATCGCTCTTGAAAATGGGGATCCTGGCGCATATCAATCAAAGCCTGGACGGGGAGATCGTCAACATCCTTGCCAAAGGGTTCGGGTACAACATCATCAAAATCAAAACCCAGGA
>JACRHQ010000019.1 GCA_016217585.1 Candidatus Omnitrophota bacterium
AAACGGACATCGAGGGACGCTCCCTTGAAAGTCAGGTCCAGTTTTACGCCCGCCCGGTTCCGGGAGATCGTCGAGGAGGCCAAGAAGAAGATCCAGGCCGGGGACATTATTCAAGTGGTGCTTTCCCAGCGATTTGAGTTTGACTTAACGACAGAACCGTTTAATATATATCGAACGCTCCGGGCGCTCAACCCGTCGCCGTATATGTATTACCTGCAACTGGATGACGTGCAGATCGTCGGGTCTTCGCCGGAGCTTCTGGTCCGTTGCGAAGAGGGGGTCGTGGAGACGCGCCCCATTGCCGGCACGCGTCCGCGCGGGAAAAATGACCGGGAGGACGCCGCGCTGGCCAAAGACCTTCTGGAAGACCCCAAGGAGAAGGCGGAACATATCATGCTGGTCGATTTGGGGCGAAACGATCTGGGCCGCGTCTGCGAGCGCGGCAGCGTCCAGCTTTCGGAGTTCATGAACGTCGAGAAGTATTCGCACGTGATGCATATCGTCTCGAACGTCCGGGGAAAATTGCGGGCCGACCGCGACGGGCTGGACGTCCTGCAGGCGGCGTTCCCGGCCGGGACGGTCTCCGGCGCCCCGAAGATCCGGGCCATGGAGATCATCGAGGACCTTGAAAATTTGGCCCGCGGCCCGTACGCGGGATGTATCGGGTATTTCAGCTTTTCGGGGAACCTCGATACCTGTATCACCATCCGTACGGTCGTGGTCAAGGGCAAAAAGGCGTACATCCAGGCCGGGGCGGGCATCGTGGCCGATTCGGTCCCCGAGAAGGAATATCAGGAAACGGTCAATAAAGCCAAGGCACAGCTCAAGGCCATCGAATTGGCCAGTCAATGTTAAAATAAGAAAGGGAAGGGAATAGCATGGAAGTCCGTATCAGGTTGCAAAAAGTAGGTAAATCGGCGAACAAGCACTACAACTACCGCGTGGTCGCTATCAGCAAAAAAGCGGCCAGACAGGCCAGGCACCTGGAGATCCTGGGCCATTATGACCCATCCAGGAAACCGGCCGTCGTGTCCATCAACAAAGAGAAGCTTGACCAATGGCTCAAGCGCGGCGCCCGGATGAGCGACACGGTCCGTTCGCTTGTAAAAAAGATATAAGATAACTTGTTCGTATCTCGTATACCGTATACCGTATTTCGTCAGACGTATTTACGAAATACGGAATACGAACGACGAGATACAAATATCGAAAGGAATAAATAATGCCCGCCGAAGGAGCCGTCAATCCACTCGTCCAGTTGCCGATCATCCCTTATGCCCTTATTTTTCTGGTTTTCTGGTTTTTGGTCATAAAACCCCAGAAAGACAAACAGCGCCGGCATGAGGCTGCCCTGAAGAATTTAAAGAAAAACGACGAGGTGGTGACCACCTCCGGTGTTCACGGGACGCTGGTCCTGGTCAAGGAGACAACCGTTATGGTGCGCGTTGATGACAACGTCAAGGTTGAATTTGACAAGGAAGCGATAGCCAAAGTCGTCAGCGTTAAAAGTTAGACAACGTTTTTGAGGAGACTCGGATGAACAGAAGTTTAAGAAACCGGATTTTAATCATTCTCGGGGTCGTTGCCGCCGCCGTGTATTTCGCCTTTCCGCTGGAGAAGCGGATCAACCTGGGGCTGGATCTTAAAGGCGGCATGCACCTGGTCCTTAAGGTGGATACGGAGAAGCTGGCGGAGAACGCTCGTAACGACGCCGTCCTTCGCGCCATCGAGATCTTGCGTAACCGCATCGACAGCATGGGCGTCGGCGAGACGGTGATCCAGCGCCAGGGCGAGAATGAGATCCTGGTCCAGCTGCCCGGGATCACGGACCGTGACGCGGCGCTGGCCATGGTCGGCAAAGTCGCCCAGCTGGAGTTCCGCCTGGTGGACAGCGACCCGCAGCGTCTTAAATCGGCCCTTGAGGGCAATATCCCGGAGGGATTTATCCTCAAAAATGTTAAAGAAAAAGAGCGCGAACCGGTTTTGCTCGAAGACAAGGTCGCTTTAAGCGGGGAGCGTATTTCGGATGCCCGGGTGAGTTTTGACACCCAGGGTTTCGGCCAACCTTATATTTCGCTTGACCTGGACAACCAGGGCTCCGCGGAGTTCGCCACGTTGACGCGCAACAATGTCGGCCGCCGGCTCGCCATCATCCTCGACGGCGAAGTCCTGTCCGCGCCGAATATCCGGGAAGCCATCCTGGGGGGCAGCGCCCAGATCTCCGGCCAGTTCACCATGGAAGAGGCCTCACTGCTGTCGCTGGCGCTTCGTTCGGGTGCCTTGCCGGCCCCGATGCACGTGGAAGAAGAAAGGACCATCGGCCCGCTTCTGGGCAAAGACTCCATTGAGGCGGGGATCAACGCCACCCAGATCGGCGCGGCGCTGGTATTCCTTTTCATGGTCCTTTATTACATGAAGGCGGGGTTTATCGCGGACGTGGCGTTATTGATTAACCTGCTTCTCATTATCGGTTCCATGGGGTTGCTGAAGGTGTTGCTTCCGGAAAGCCAGGTGACATTGACCTTGCCGGGCATCGCCGGCATCGTCCTCACCCTGGGGATGGCGGTCGACGCCAATGTCCTGATCAACGAACGGATCCGGGAAGAAATTAACAACGGCCGGCCGATCCAGGCGGCGATCAACAGCGGTTTCAGCCGGGCCCTTTCGGCGATCATCGACTCCAACGCCACCACGCTGATCGCCGCGTTTATGCTTTTTCAGTTCGGCTCCGGCCCGGTTAAAGGGTTTGCGGTCACGTTGACGATCGGTCTTCTGGCAAGCCTGTTCACGGCGCTTTTTGTCAGCCGCACGCTGTTTAACATTTTCTTTAATTTGGGATTGATGCGAAATCTTCCCATGTTAAGTTTCTGGGCGGGCTCGAAAATCGATTTTTTGACCATGCCCAAACGGGTCTTCGCGTTCACGCTTTCGATTGGATTGATCATCGCCACGGTCATGACCATGGCCCAGAAAAAAGATGCCGCTTACGGCATTGACTTTGTCGGCGGACAAATCCAGGAATACAAGTTCAGCCGGCCTGTGGAGGCCGACCGGTTAAGGGAAGGGTTGCGTAACGCGGGCGTGGACGGGATCATCCAGCAGTTTGAGCAGGCTCCGGAGGTCGTTATGATCCGCAGTTCCGCGGATACCTATAAGCAGGTCTCGCAAGAGTTTCAGAGGATGTTCTCGGATAATAAGTTCGAAATCCTAAGGATCGAGAACGTCGGGCCGGTCGTCGGCAAAGCGCTGCGCAAGGCGGCTGTCCTGGCGGTTGTCTTTGCCCTGGGCGGTATCCTGGTTTATGTGGGGTTCCGGTTCAAGCATTTTGATTTTGCCGCGGGGGGAGTTGTTGCTATTTTGCATGACGTCTTTGTCACGATGGGGATATTGGTCATGCTGGGGCGTCCCCTGGACCTTTTGGTCGTGACCGCGCTTTTGACGATCGCCGGCTATTCCATCAATGACACGATCGTCATTTACGACCGCGTGCGCGAGAACATGCTCAAGCTCGGGCGCAAGAACCTCCGTGAGGTCATCAACGAAAGCATCAACCAGACGTTAAGCCGAACCATATTAACGACCTTCGCAACCGCCCTGGTCGTCGTGGCGCTTTATTTTTACGGCGGGGAGGTCCTCAATACTTTCGCCCTGTGCCTGATGATCGGTTTCGTGGTGGGGACGTATTCGACCGTCTTTATTGTCTCGCCCATTGTGCTGGCGCTGCAAAGGAAAAAATAAAATGTCATTTTCCAGTCGATCGAACTTTTCACATGAAAGACGGTCGCACAGGACGCCCTCATCCGTCAGCTGACGGATCTGCGTTATGAAAGATCAGGCCGCGCGCTTGAGCCCGGGGAGTTCAGCCGGCGCGGGGGTGTGCTCGAGATTTATCCGGTCGATTTTGAGGCGCCCTTGCGCGTCGACTTTGAGGACGAGCGCATCCGTTCGATCGCCAGCGTCAATATCCGCACCGGCAAATCCATCTGGCAGCACAAGATCGTCATCATCCTGCCCAACAGGCCTGCCGCGCGCGCCACGGTCGCATCTTTCAGCGCCGATATCCC
>JACRHQ010000178.1 GCA_016217585.1 Candidatus Omnitrophota bacterium
CCGGACGCCGCAAGGCCGAGCATGAGCTGCGGGTTCTTTCCATGGCTGTCGAGCAGAGCCCGGCCTCGGTTGTCATTACCGACGTCGACGGATGCATCGGGTATGTGAACCCCCAGTTTGTGAAGATCAGCGGCTACACCCTGGCAGAGGCCAAGGGAAAGAAAATGAATATCATCAAGTCCGGATATATGTCGGAGAAGATATATGAGGAGTTGTGGCGGACAATTCTTTCCGGCCAGGAATGGCGCGGGGAAGTGTACAATAAAAAGAAAAACGGAGAATTGTTCTGGGAGAACATTTCTATATCCCCGATTAAGGACCGCGACGGGGTTATTACCCATTTTGTCGGTGTTCAAGAAGATATTACAACCCGGAAAGAGTATGAACGGCGCCTGATCCATGAGGCCCATTTTGACGGTTTAACGGAACTGCCCAACCGCCTTTTAGCCCTGGACCGTTTGTCGCAGGCCCTCGTGAGGGCGCGGCGCAAAAAACAGATGGTGGCGGTTATGTATATCGACCTTGACCGCTTTAAAATGGTCAACGATACTTTGGGGCATCCGGTGGGGGATAAACTTTTGGTGGAGGCGGCCCGCCGGCTGACATCTTCCGTCCGCGAAAGCGACACGGTTGCCCGGCTGGGAGGGGATGAATTTCTCATTATTCTCCAGGACTTTCAAGGCGAGAGCCAGCGGCAGATTGTCGCCCTTGCCCAGGAAATTCTGGGTCTTTTTTCGAACCCTTTTACCTGTGAAGGGAAGGAGGCTTTTGTGACAGCCAGTATCGGCATCACGATTTATCCGGACGACGGGGATGACGCGACGGTCCTCCTGCGCAATGCCGACGCGGCGATGTATAAAGCCAAGGGGGAAGAGCGCAACGCGTTCCGGTTTTTCACGCCCGGGATGAATCAAGAAGCGATTGAGCGCATGGAGATGGAATATCATCTGCGCCATGCCCTTGAAAAAAAGGAGTTTTCACTCCATGACCAGCCTTTGGTGGAAGCGAAATCCAAGAAGATTATAGGCGCCGAAGCGCTTTTGCGCTGGAATAATCCCCGGCTGGGGTCTGTGCCACCCGACCGTTTTATCCCGGTGGCTGAGGATACGGGCATAATTATTCCCATAACGGACTGGATCCTGGAGGAAGCCTGCAGGGAGGCGAAGGGCTGGCAGGAGGCGGGAGAGGCGCCATCCTTGCGGATAGCCGTGAATATTTCTTCCCGTCATTTTGTGGCGGGAGATTTGGTCAGGGCGGTCTCGGGAGCTTTGAAAGAAAACAAGCTGTCTCCGGAAGCCCTGGAGCTGGAAATTACCGAGCGCCTTCTTATCGAAAATCCGGGCAAGGCCTTGAGCGTTCTTTATGAGCTAAGCAGAATTGGGGTGCGTCTTTCGCTTGATGATTTCGGCACGGGTTACTCGGCGTTAAGCTATCTAAAGGAATTTCCTTTTCAGACCTTAAAGATCGACCGCGCCTTTATCCGCGGGATTACCATTGAGAAAAAAGATGTCGCTTTGGTAAGAGCCATGATTGCGATGTCACACGGCATGGGGTTGAAGGTTGTCGGCGAAGGGGTTGAAACAGAGCCGCAGCTGGAATTGTTACGGTCTTTGGGGTGTGACTGGATCCAGGGCTATTATATAAGCAAGCCCGTGCCTTCAGAACAGTTCAGAAGATTTCTCTAACCGGGAGGGAGCGCGGCAATGAATAACTTGCCGAGAATTTATGTGTGGTCCGGGATGTTCTTGATTTTAGCGACCGGGCTTATCCATCTGGCGGATGCGCCGGACAGTTTTGAAGAAGCCGCCTACAAGGGCTGGCTCTTCTGCGCCAACGGCGTCGGAGCCCTGGCGGCCGCCGTCGGGATTTACCGCGGCCGGCGTCTCTGGGGCTGGAACCTCGGCCTTTTGATCGCCGTTGGGTCCATGATCGGTTATACGGCCAGCCGCACGACAGGGTTGCCACTGATCCCCGCCGAGCCCGGCGCGTGGCTCGAACCGCTGGGGGTAGCTTCCCTCACGGTCGAAGTATTGTTCGTGGCGCTTTATTCTTCGCTGTTAAAACGAAGTGTTGACAAAAGGTTATGAGATGTTATATTGAGCGAGGCTTCACGGAAGCATCCCTGCCTTATTAATCTTTCTTAATAATTCTAACAGTATTTTCTGATGAGCAGGGCCATTTTATATCTGGAAGACGGCACGGTATTTGAAGGTCAAGCCATCTCCCCCGTCGGAGAAAGTGCGGGCGAAGTCGTCTTCAACACGGCCATGACCGGCTACCAGGAGATCCTCACCGACCCTTCCTACGCCGGGCAAATTGTCGTGATGACGTATCCTTTGATCGGGAATTACGGTGTCAACGATGAAGACGTGGAGTCCGACCATATCTACGTCAAAGGATTCGTGGTCAAAGAGTTCTGCCGGCACCATTCCAATTACCGCGCCACCCGAAGCCTCATCGATTATCTCAAAGAAAACAAAATTTTGGCCATCGAAGGGGTCGATACCCGGGCCCTGACGCGCCATCTGCGCGTGCGCGGGGCGATGAAGGGGATTATCTCCACCGCCGATTTGGACGGCAAAAGCCTCGCCCGCAAGCTCGCGGCCCTGCCGTCGATGGAGGGCAGCGACTGGGTGAAGGAAGTGACGGCTAAGAGAAAGTATGTCTGGGGAGGCACGGAAGACCAAGTGGCGGAAGAAGCGGCGGATGAGCGTTGGGCTGATAACGGCGGCCCGGTGATGCGTGGATCAGGGGACAGGAAAAAGCGAGCGGCGAAATATAAAGTTGCCGCGATCGATTGCGGGATAAAACGCAATATCTTGCGGATTCTGGCAAGCTTGGGCTGTGAAGTGCACGTTTTCCCGGCCGATGCCACAGCCGAAGATATCCAGGTGATCAACCCTGACGGCTTGTTCATCTCCAACGGCCCCGGCGACCCGGCCGCGGTCACTTCGGTCATTGAGACGGTCCGTCAATGTGTTGGAAAGCTGCCGATCTTCGGGATCTGCTTGGGGCATCAGATACTGGGATTAGCCCTCGGCGGCAAGACGTATAAATTGAAGTTCGGCCATCACGGGGCCAACCATCCGGTCAGGGATTTATTGGGCAACCGGATCGGGATCACCTCGCAGAACCACGGGTTTTGTGTCGATATCGGAAGTCTTTCTGCGACAGATGTCGAGATGGTGGATATGAATTTGAACGACCAGACGCTCGAGGGGATGCGGCACAAGAAATTCCCGGTCCTTTCGTTCCAGCACCACCCCGAAGCGGCGCCCGGTCCGCGCGACGCGCAGTATTTATTTAAGTACTTTATAGAAATGATGGAGAAAGATAAGAAAAAGGTTCAATAAAGTTGAAACAGGTTTCAAAAGGTTTGAAAAAGTTTCAGGTTAACAAAAGTTGCAAGAAAGAAACGTATTTGTAACTTTTAGAAACATTAAACTTTTTTTAACCTTTTCCAACATTTTAAAACCTTTTTAAACTTTCAATATGCCCAGACGCACTGACATCAAGAAGATCCTGATTTTAGGTTCCGGTCCGATTGTGATCGGCCAGGCGTGCGAGTTCGACTATTCCGGCACGCAGGCCTGCAAGGCGCTCAAGGAGGAAGGGTACGAGCTCGTCCTGGCCAATTCCAACCCGGCCA
>JACRHQ010000179.1 GCA_016217585.1 Candidatus Omnitrophota bacterium
AAACAGGATTCTCTTGTGTTCTTCCATCGTCCGTTTCGCCCTCTTGAATCGGGAGGATATTTTTCTGGTTGCGCATGATCTCGATTTCCCCGAAAACTCCTTTTTGCACGGCGATCAGCTCTTTTAACCGGATCAACTCCAGGACCGCCAGAAACGTGACGATAACCTCCAGCTTATGGCGGCATTGGCCGAAAACGTCCTGAAGTTTGACCGGGGAATGTTCGAGAAGATAATGCAGGACGTCGTGCAGTTTTTGCTCCACGGTGAACTCTTCCGTGATGATTTCATGGATGACTTCTTCGGGCGCGCGTTTTAAAGCTTCGGAGAGCGCGCTGATGAGATCAAAAAGGCTCGCTTCGTAATAGATCTCTTTGGCGTCCTCTTTAAATTGTTTGACCTGCTCCTGGTCGAAGGCGCGGCCGAACAAGTCCTGGCGCAGCGTTTCTTTTTCCTTGAGGGCTTCGGCGATCTCCTTGAACTTTTTGTACTCGAGGAGCCGGCGGGCCAGTTCGTCGCGCGGGTCAAGTTCTTCTTCGGGCTCTTCGCTTGGGTCCGGCGGCAGGAGCATCCGGGACTTGATCTGCATCAGGGTCGCCGCCATGACCAGGAAATCGCCGACGATATCCAGGTCCAGCATCTTCATCATGTCGATGTACCGCATGTACTGCTCGGTAACCTGGCTGATGGGGATATCGTGGATGTCGATATCGTCCTTCTTGATGAGATACAACAAGAGGTCCAGCGGGCCTTCAAAGATGTCCAGTTTCAGCTTGTAGCTCATGCCTGTCTTCCCCGACGGCGGTCAACCTTTACCAAAGACGATCTCCCGCACTTGCCCCATGGTTTCCTGCGCGATTTTTTGTGCGCGCTTGCGTCCGGCGTCCAGGATTTCCTTCACGCGCGCCTTGTTTTGGGCCAGGATCGCGCGTTTCTCGCGGATTTCGGCCAGATGGTCGACGATGACACCGGCCAGGATCGCCTTGCATTCGGTGCAGCCTTTCTGCGCCTTCGTGCACCATTCGTAAACGTTCCCGGCCTTCGACGGCGCGAACACATTGTAATAACTGTAGACGTTGCATTTTTCCGGATGACCGGGATCGGAAAACTTGATCCGCTTGGGGTCTGTGAACATCGATTTGATTTTTTTGGTGATCTCCTGCGGCGAATCGGACAAGTTGATCGCGTTGTTGTAGCTTTTGCTCATTTTGCGTCCGTCTAAACCCAGGAGCCGCGGCGTTTGCGTCAACAGCGCCTCGCAATCCGGGAAAAAATCGGTCTTGTAGATATGGTTGAACCGCCGCGCAATCTCGCGGGTCAACTCGATGTGCGGCAGTTGGTCTTCCCCGATAGGGACCGTATTCGCTTTATACAAAAGGATGTCCGCCGCCTGTAGAACGGGATAGCCCAGGAAGGCGTATGTCTGCAGGTCCCGCGTTGTGATCTCGCGCAGCTGTTCCTTATAGGTCGGATTGCGCTCCAGCCATCCCAGCGGGGTCAGGCAGGCGAGGATCATTTGCAGTTCGAGGTGTTCCGGGACGTGGGACTGCACGAAAAGGACCGTTTTGTTCGGGTCGATACCGCAGGCGATCCAGTCGATGGCCATATCCAGGACGTTTGCGCCGATTTCCTGGCTTTGCTCGTATTCCCCCATCAGCGCGTGCCAATCCACAATGGCAAAGATGCATGGATACTTTTCCTGAAGCTCCAGCCAATTCTTGAGCGCCCCGACCAGATGCCCCAGATGCAATTTGCCCGTAGGGCGCATCGCGCTAAAAACGGTTTTTTTCATAGTTTCTGCGTGATCTTTTCGAGTTCGTAGGCTTCGACCATGTCTCCGGAGAGGAACTGGTCGAACCCGCTGAAACTGATGCCGCACTCCATCCCTTCGGTGACCTCACGCACGTCGTCCTTGAAGCGTTTCAAACTGGAAACCGTACCCGAATATATGGGGGCGTCGTTACGGATAATGTCGACATGGTCCTTGCGGGTGACCCTTCCTTTGGTCACGTAACAGCCGGCCACGGTCCCGTGTTTGGAAAGTTTGAAGACTTCACGGATCTCCACGCGGCCG
>JACRHQ010000180.1 GCA_016217585.1 Candidatus Omnitrophota bacterium
CATGGATGATTTTGAGCTGGAGAATATTCAGCGCGTTAAGGATTCTTTTAACCCGGTAGTTTTGCTGCCGTCTTACGTAGTCACGCGCAAAGGGAAATGATGTCGGTTCTTCTGGCCAAAACCTACGATTTCTCGGGCGACGCGCCGGAGTTGTGCGCGCGGTTCCGGGATGAGCCGTATCTTTTTTGTCTGGAAAGCGGGCGATATTCCTTGATCGGGTTCGACCCGTTTGAGGTATCCCAGGGCCAGGGGCAGGACACGTTGCGCGCCTTAAAAGACCGTTACTCGTCGTACCGCGAGCAAGGCCAGCAGACACTCACTCCATTTGCCGGCGGCATCGTCGGGTATTTGGGCTACGATTACGGGTTGTACCAGGAAAAGATTAAAGCGCGCGCCCAAGATGACTTGAAATTGCCGGACGCGGTCTTCGGGTTTTACGACCGCGTGCTGACGATTGATCATCTTACCCGTAAGCTTCATATTACTTCTTCCGGCTGGCCGGAGCAAAATAAGGCGTCGCGGGAAAAGCGCGCGGCCGCGCGGCTGGCGGATGTCGAACGCGCCCTTGCCAAAAAGGGGACACAATACTTAATTCCCGATGAATTAAGTATTGTGTCCCCCTTTAAAGATTTCGCGTCGAATTTTACGAAAGACGAATACCTCGCCGCCGTTAGAAAAGTTCTCGGCCATATCGCGGCCGGGGACATTTACCAGTTAAACCTCTCGCAAAGGTTCACCTGCGACACGGCCGGGGAGAACACGGACCCGCTGGAGATCTACCGCGCGCTGCGTCAGTTGTCGCCGGTTTCTTCCGGCGGGTATTTCGACGCGGGCGCGCTGAAATTGATCAGCAACTCGCCGGAGATGTTCCTGCGTCTGCGCGGCCGGTCGGTGCAGACCCGGCCGATGAAAGGCACGCGGCCGCGCGGCCTCGAGCTTTCTGAAGACCGGCGCCTGCGCGACGAGATCGAGCAAAGCGCCAAAGACAAGGCCGAGCTTCTGATGGTCACGGACCTCGAGCGTAACGACCTCGGCAAGGTGTGCGATTACAGCTCCGTGCGCGTTCGAGAAATGCGCAGGATTGAAGAATACAAATACGTTTTCCAGGCGACCTCCACGGTCGAAGGCATGTTGCGGCCCGACAAAGACTGTTTTGACCTGATCGAGGCGTGTTTCCCGGGCGGCTCCATTACCGGCTGCCCGAAGATCCGCGCGATGGAAATTATCGAAGAGCTGGAACCCGTCCGCCGCGGGCCGTACACCGGTTCGATGGGCTACATTGATTTCGCGGGAAATATGGACCTCAACATTTTGATCCGCACGCTGGTCCACTGCGGCGAGAAGATCCATTTCCAGGTCGGAGGCGGGATCGTGGCCGATTCCACGCCCGAGGGCGAGTACGAGGAAACGCTGGTCAAGGCCCGGGCCCTGCGCGCGTGCCTGGAGGCGCAAAAAATTTATGCCCAAGAAATTCCTTTGGTTAGACGGTAAACTGGTTGCGGCGAAACCAACGCTTCTGGAATCGCTCACGCCCGGCGTCTTGAAGGCCAAAGGCGTTTTTGAGACGATGCGCGTTGCCAACGGCAAGGCCGCCTTGCTGGCGGCGCATTTGAAACGGATGTCGCGCGGCTTGAAAGTCTTGGACCTCACCCCGCCAAAATCATTTTCCACGATTCCTGAAAACATTCCCCGCTTACTGAAAGTCAATCGTCTCAAAAACGCCCGCGCGCGTTTAATGGTCTGGCAAAAGAACGGCCGCGTACACGCCGCGATCATTGCCGAACCGCTTTCCCCACCCACCGCACGGCAATACAAGGAAGGATTCAAGGCGATGCTGACTAACGGCCACCGTCGGCAAACGCCGGTTCCTGTCAAATCACTCGATTACGCGATTTTTCGCAAAAGTCTGCGCAAACCACGCGCGGCAGGATTCGACGAGGCGCTTTTATTGAACAGCAAGGGCGAACTGGTCGAAGGCAGCCGCGCCAATATTTTCCTGGTTAAAGACAATGTCCTTTTGACCCCGCCGGTTAAAAGCGGTTGTTTACCGGGAATCATGCGGCAGGCGGTTTTAGACCGCGCGCGTGGGCTGAAAATCCGTTGCCGGCTCCGGCCGCTTCAGCCGCGGGATTTGTTCGAAGCCGACGAGGCCTTCGTCACCAACGCGCTTTTAGGGGTAATGCCCCTGACGCGCCTTGGCTCAAAACCAATCGGCACCGGCAAACCGGGGCCGGTCACACGACGATTGCGCAGGCAACTGACCCAAATGTAAGGAGGATTGGAGATGCCCAATGTTCCGGCTTTAGACCGATTTCGCAGGCTCGTCGACGACATTTCCATTCTTTATGCCAATGCGCGCCGCGTACGGCAAGGAGCTGATCCCGAAGCTTTCCAGGGAGTTGACCAAAAAATACGGCCCCGGGTTTTCCGTGAATGTCTTATGGAAAATGCGGCAGTTTTTTCTGCTGAACCGGATTCTACCGATGTCGGTAGAATTGGACTGGTCCGATTACATCGAGCTTTTGCCGGTCAAGGATGAAAAGACACGCAAACGCCTCGAACAGCGCATCCTCAAAGAGGACCTCAACACGGTCGAGATCAGACAACTGGTGCGCGAGATCCTCCGGGAGCCGGAAAAAGATCCGTCGGCACTGCCGCCGCTCAAGCGCCCCGCGGACCTGGAGCTCAACACCTTTGCCCTTTCCCCGTTACGCCCGGTCCATATGGCAGGCGAGGAGTGGTTGAGCTAGAGCGAAACCACCGTGCGGATGGCGGAGTAAGTCTGCCACGTCGACGAATTTTCCCAGCCCGGGGAGCAGTATACAGAGACAAAAAACCATTGCGGCTGAATAAATTGTAATGGGCTTTATTTTTGCTTGAAACAGTTTATCGTTGATGATATATTTACATTGTAAATATGAATGACAATCTTAAATTCGAGCGGGATAAACACAAGGCGGCGTTAAACAAAAGAAAACACGGCATATCTTTTGAAGAAGCTATTACTGTTTTTTATGATGAGGACGCTTTGGAGTTTCATGACCCGGATCATTCAGAAGATGAGGATAGGTTTATTATGCCGGGTTTAAGTTTTAAGACACGGATCAGGAGTTTGTTAAAATTACGCTCTTTCGACAACACAACTTATTGAACTGTAATGAG
>JACRHQ010000177.1 GCA_016217585.1 Candidatus Omnitrophota bacterium
ATCACACTGGTAAATATAATACGGACGGACCCTTATCTTGAGGAGCTCATGCATCAATTTTTTCATGGTCGCCGCGTTATCATTGATGCCTTTGAGGAGGACCGTCTGGCTCCCCATCGGGATACCGCTGTCGGCGAGAAGGTCGCAGGCGAACTTCACGCGCTTGGTGATCTCTTTGGGGTGGTTGAAATGGATGCTCATCCAGACAGGGCTGTATCTCTTGAGCATATTGACCAGGTCGAAGGTCACGCGCTGGGGCAAGGTCACCGGGACGCGGGTCCCGATACGCACAAACTCCACGTGCGGGATGGATTTCAACGTTTTAATGATATGCTCCAGGACGCGGTCGCTCAAGGTCAAGGGGTCGCCGCCGGAGATAAGGACGTCGCGGATTTCCTTGTGGGCGCGGATATATTCAAAGGCGTTATTATACGTCTGCATGCTTAGCGTCCGGTTCCCGTCGCCGACCATGCGCGACCGCGTGCAATACCGGCAATACATCGCGCACATCTCGTTGACCAGAAACAGGACGCGGTCCGGGTAGCGGTGGACCAGGCCGCGCACCGGGGATTTTTTGTCTTCGCCGCAAGGGTCCGCCATCTCCTCCGGTGTTGTTTCCAGTTCAAACTGCTGCGGGATGGATTGCTTACGGATAGGACAATTGGGGTTTTCCGGGTCGATGAGGCTCGCGAAATACGGAGGGACCGACATCGTCAGCTTGGTGCCGGAACCGTCGATCCCCTTCTCTTCGCCGGGGGTCAGGTTGATGATCTTCTCTAATACTTCTTTGGTCGTGATACGGTTGCGCAGCTGCCAGCGCCAGTCTTCCCAATCGAGCGGGGTGGCGTCTTTAAAAAAACTGATGACGCGGTTTTCCTTGGCCGTCAGGCGGACGGTCGGATGCGCGGGGATTTCTTTCGGGACAACAGTGGTCGTATGGGTGGCTGGCATAAGGTCTCCTCTCCTCATCGAGGGCGTAATAAAATTTCCTCCCGTGTCCTGGTTCCTTTGACGTCTGAAAGACCGTACCGCTGGAGCGCGAAATCCAGGACCTTGTTCAACGTCGCGTCATACGTGGAGCCGAGCACTTGCGGAAAAATATTAAAACTGTCTTGAGGGTCGAGGCTGGGCAAAGGATTGATCTCCAGCACGTACGGGTTGCCCTTTGTGTCGACGCGGAAATCGACCCGGCCGAAATCGCGGCACCCCACGCATGTATAGGCCCGCACCGCGATCTCCTGGATTTGACGCGTGAGCCCATCGGAGATTTTCGCCGGGCAGACATAGCGCAGGTTGCTCGAGGAAATGCGTTCGAACGTGTAGAACTCATCGCCCAAATTCACATCGCCGTCGATGCTGACCTGGACGACCGGCATCGCCTGCGCGGGGTTGTTGCCCAAAACAGCCACGGTAAACTCCGTGCCGCAGATGAATTCCTCCACCAGTGCCGGCTGCTTGTAAACAGTGTTGATCAGATGGACCTGGCGCTTGAGCGCTTCCAGATTCTCAACGCGGGAATCCCGGGAGATCCCCTTGGAGGACCCTTCGTGGATTGTCTTGACGATCAGGGGATAACCGATGGTGTTGAGCTTCTCCAGCCCCTCGGTCGCGGCGGCGGCAAAAAAACGCGCCGTCGGGATACCTTCCGACATGAACATTTTTTTGGCGACGGCCTTGTCCAGCGTGATCCCCAGCGTCAGGGCGTCGGAACCGACGTAAGGGATCCCCTTCCATTCAAGGAGCAACGGCACCTGCGATTCGCGGTTACGCCCGGAGGTGCCCTCACAGATATTAAATACGATATCAACGCCCAGGTGGTCCAGCCGGGACAAAAGATTTTTTAAATTGCCGATCTTTTTCACCTGGTGGCCGGCGCTCTCAAAGGCCTGGACAACCCGCTCGATCGTCTGCGGTTTGTCCAGCTCCGCGTTGATGTCGGGAGGGTCCCCGGGCTTGCCTACCCAGTCCGCCTTAAGATCATATGTTAAACCGATTATTTTTCCCATCCGGTCATAAAAAAAGGAACCCGCGCGCTGCCTGGGTTCCCTAGCTTCCTTTATAATTGTTCAATTGATCCTGTTCTCCGCTTATAAAATTCCAAAAATTGTTTTTATTCTTTTAAATAACTAATTTTTTTTAACACGCGGGCAAAAGAAAGTCAAGACTTTTGAATTCTTTGTTTGAATTTTTTTCAAAATATTAACGGCTTTTCTCCACTCCCTCGCGCGCGCAATACCTCCGGATACCGCAGCGCGAGCACAAAGGCGATATCGGCTTGCACACATTCTGGCCCCAGGTGACCAAAAGGGCGTTATATTCGAGCCAGTGCCTGGGCGGCAATTTCTTCCTTAACGCCATCTCCGTTTCGTACGGCGTGCGCGTGCGCACATAACCGAACCGGTTGGAAATGCGGTGCACGTGCGTGTCGACGCACACGCCCGGCAGGCCGAAGCCTTCCGTCAGGACGAGGTTGGCCGTCTTGCGCCCCACGCCTTTCATCGTCAGCAGCGTGTCGATGTCATTGGGCACGCGGCCGTTGAATTTTTCCAGCACGTCACGGCAGATGCCCAAAATCACGCGCGCCTTGGTCCGATAAAATCCGACGGGGTAAATGAGCTTCTCGATTTTCCGGGGAGTCAGCTTCAGCATGCCCCGGGGCGTGTTCGCGGCGGCAAACAACCGCCCGGATGCCGGAAGCGTCGTTTCGTCCTTGGTGCGCAAACTTAAAATACACGAGATCAAAACAAGAAACGGATCCTTCCACTTCTTGCCGACCAAGGTGACCGACGGATCCGGGAGCTCCCGCATCTCTTTTTTCAAAACACCGACGACCTGATCTATGTTTTGATTGGAAACAGCCATTTTATTCTTCCACCTATCACCTGTTACCTAAAACCTTTCTGATAACTTGCGCAGGTATTCCGATATCAACGACGACGACCTTCCCGGTCTGCCGCGGGCCGCGGCCTGTAAAAAAACCTTTTTTAGGAAAGCTGAAGGTCACCGTTTTATCCGCCTTGACGCAAACGCCGTAAATCTCCCCGCTCGTCCCGTCCAGCCCCGACGGGATATCGACCGCGACGACATATTTCGCTTCGCGGCTGATCGTTTCAATGACGCTGCGAAAAGGATCCATGACGGCACGGTTGAGCCCGACACCGAAAATGGCGTCCACCACAACATCAGCCCGGGCGATTTCCGGCAGCGCCCAGGCAGGTCGGGACGCTGCATTTTTGACAGGACATTTCATCTTTTCCAAAATCCGGTAATTGACCGCCGCGTCATGTTTTAATTGTCGCGCCTTGCCGACAAGAAAAACCTTGGTCCGGATCCCGGCGCTGGCAAGATGCCGCGCGGCAACAAACCCGTCGCCGGCGTTGTTGCCCGTACCGCACACGATACACACGGCCGGGTTCTCTTTTCCGCGCAAGGACTTCTTAACCTCTTCAGCCACGGCACGCCCGGCATTTTCCATCAAAACAATCGACGGGATGCCGTAGCGCTCAATGGCGGTCTTGTCCAGGTCCTGAATTTGCCGGACGGTAACGGGCCCGCGCATTCTGTTCCCCCCCGAACCAACGGTCACCGGTCAATACCAATCTGGAGTGAGCGTGTTAGCGAACGAAAGATTGAGTATTGGCTCTTCGTCGCGCCAAAGGCGCTCCTTAGAGTCAACCCTGAGCGAAGTCGAATGGGTTGACAACGATGGCGGATTATGTCGCAAAGGATTATTCGACGGTACGGTTTCATTACGGCTTCTCGTACCCAAGCTCCTGCAGGAGAGAATCATCGTTGCGCCATTGCTTCTGCACCTTGACGAAAAGCTCGAGAAACACTTTCGTCTCCAGAAGCGCCTCCAGTTCCTTGCGGGCGAGGGTGCCGGCTTCCTTCAACACCCGGCCGCCTTTGCCGATGACGATCTCTTTCTGTGTTTCGCGCTCGACGAGGATGAGGGCCTTGATGTGCGTTGTCTTGCCCGCGCGCGGCTGCATGTGCTCAACGACGACGGTCAAGGCATGGGGGATTTCTTCCTTCATCAGTTCGAACAGTTTCTCCCGGATGATGTCCGCGACGGCGAGCCTCTGCGGCACGTCACAGATGATGTCTTCCGGATATAACGCCGGCCCCTGGGGAAGATATTCAAAAATAATATCCAAAAGTTTTTCCGTGTTGGTCCCGGCCTTGCCGGACAACGGCAGAAGCGTCACGTTCTGCATCTGTTGGACGGGCTTCCCTTTGGCCTTCTCCAGCAAGGCGATGTAGTCGGGGACGTATTTCCCTTTGAGGTCGATCTTATTCAACCCCAAAACGACCGGGATATCGACGGACGCCAACTGTCCGGCAGCATATTCCTCTTCCGGCCCGGTGCGCCGGCTGGTATCGACGAGATAAACGACGGCATCGGCGTCATGGATCGTCCCCACCGAAGACTTGTTCATGAATTTATCCAGCTTGTCCCGGCCGATATGCAAGCCCGGGGTGTCGATAAAAACGATCTGCCCGCGCCCGTCGTTATAGATGCCGCGGATCTGGTTGCGGGTGGTCTGGGGCACCTGCGAGACAATGGCGACTTTTTCCCCGACGATGCAGTTGAGCAGTGTCGACTTGCCCGTGTTGGGCCGGCCGATGATGGTTACCAGGCCGCAGCGCTGCGGCCTGGTAACCATGCCGCAACGCCCGCGCGCGGCGCCGCTATTTTTTTGTGTTTCGTCCATTGCGGTATTTCCAGGTCACGAACGCGACGCCCGTGAACAATAAAAGGTTCGTATAGTTAAACGTCCGCCACACGACGTCCTTCGAGGTGAACCCCGACGGCGACATCAGAACAATGCACACCCATACGCCCAGGGCCCAGGACAGGCTGATATCTTCCGACGACCTGCGCTTGACGATCCGGATGATGAGCGGGATGTTGAAAAGCGGCAGGACGGCCGCCGCCACGACACCGATTGAATTGATCAAAGATTGTTGTTCCATGGCAAAAATAATTACGGCTTCATAAATTTAACCAACTGTTTCATGCGTTTGCGCACCCCGGCCAGCGTCAAGGCGGCGGTCTTGTTCATGCCGAAGTCCTCCACGTTAAACGAGGCCACCGTGGTCGCGTAAAGCGCCGCCTGTTTTAGTTCTTTTTCGTTCAGCCGTTTCACGCGGCTCAAGTATCCCATCAGCCCGCCGGCAAACGTGTCGCCCGCGCCCGTCGGGTCGACCACCTCTTCGACCGGCTAGGCCGGGAAAGAAAACATGAACCGGTCGCAGTAAAATAACACGCCGTGCTCGCCTTTTTTCACAACGATCAATTCCGGCCCGAAGCGGCGCAGACGTTTGGCCGCCCTGATCAGGTTATGCTCCCCCGTGAGGCTCCGGGCCTCGGCGTCATTGGCCACGAACAGATGGACTTTTTTCATCAGGCGCAGCAGCGATTCTTTTTTATGATTGATCCACAGGTTCATGCTGTCGAGCCCCACCAGCCGCGGCCGGCCCATCAGGCCCAGGACCCGCATCTGCACGTCGGGGTCGATATTGGCCAGAAATAAATTCGGGATGTCCCGCTGGTGCGCGGCGACGCTCGGCGCGTAATCCAGGAGGACCCCCAGTTCCGTCGCCAGCGTGACGGCGTTATTATAATCGCCTTCCTTATATTCGCCTTCCCAG